>CAZMRS010000679.1:0-1537 GCA_964568435.1 uncultured Boseongicola sp.
TGGTTCGGCCTGGGGCAGTTGGTGGCTCCTTTTGAAGCCGCGGTGGTTGCCATGGACCCGGGAGCCATTTCCGCTCCTGTACAGACGCAGTTTGGTTGGCACGTGATTAAGCTGAACGACACACGCTTCCCTCCTCTTGAAGCCGTTCGTGCCGACTTGATCACGCAACTGCGTCAGGTGGCCATCGAAGCGCGTGTCGCCGAGTTGACAGTGGGCGCCGATATTTCTCGGTCCACTGTCGAAGATATAGATCCGGCACTGTTGGACGATCTCTCTATTCTGGAGAACTGATCATGGCTGGAAAGCTGCCCGTTGCACCGCTGGCTCCCAAAGATGGCTTTCCAAAGTTGCCCGTTGTCAAAGGCGTGCGCTTCGCGACAGCAGCCGCCGGTGTAAAGTACGCCGACCGCACAGATGTCATGCTGGCGCATTGTCCGAAAACGGCCTGCGTTGCAGGCGTCTTCACGACCTCCAAGACGTGCTCCGCGGCCGTCACAGATTGCCGCGCCAAGCTCGGGTCAGGTGACGGCGGGGGGATTGCAATTGTCGTAAACTCGGGCAACGCCAATGCCTTCACAGGACGTAAGGGAGCGGAATCTGTCGCTCGCGTGAGCGCAGCCGCTGCAAAGGCGACAGGCGTCGCCGCATCAAATGTCTTTACCGCGTCCACCGGCGTCATCGGAGAACCTCTTCCAGACGCCAAGATCACCTCCGTCCTGCAGGCGCTGGCAGAAAACACCTCGGAAGACGGGATCGAAGGTGCCGCCGAAGCGATCATGACGACCGACACGTTCCCGAAAGGCGCGTCGCGGAGCGTGACGATTGGCGGCAAGCAGGTGAACATCGCAGGAATCGCCAAAGGGTCCGGAATGATCGCGCCGGACATGGCGACGATGTTGGTCTACATCTTCACTGATGCTTGGGTGTCCTTTGATACGCTCCAGGGCTGGACCGAAGATCTGTGCAACAAGACTTTCAACCGCATCACGGTCGATAGTGACACTTCAACCTCCGATACGTTGCTCGTCGTGGCGACCGATGGCGCGGATGTCGATGTCGAAGGCAGCGGCGACGAGGACGCCTTTGTGGCTGCGCTCCACGACGTCATGCTCGACCTTGCGCACCAAGTTGTTCGCGATGGCGAAGGCGCGACCAAATTCGTGACAGTGCGGGTTGAGGGCGCGGTCACCGACAAGGACGCCGATCTTGTCGCGAAATCCATCGCCAATTCGCCCCTCGTTAAGACCGCAATCGCCGGAGAGGATCCAAATTGGGGTCGTGTGGTCATGGCCGTCGGCAAGTCCGGGGCGGAAGCGGATCGCGACCTGCTCTCAATCTGGTTTGGAGACACACTTGTCGCGGAAGAAGGTGAGATGGCCGCAGGTTATGTGGAAGCGGACGCCGCTGCGCACATGAAGCAGGACGAAGTCACCGTCCGTGTCGATCTTGGCTTGGGCAACGGTTCAGCAACAGTTTGGACCTGTGATCTCACCGCGCAATACATCGCCATCAACGCGGATTACCGCTCTTGAAGATT
>CAZMRS010000680.1:0-1536 GCA_964568435.1 uncultured Boseongicola sp.
CGCTGATTGTACGGTAGCGCTGATATCAAACAGCTTCATATCTAAGAAAACGCGATGACCAGCGCCCTTCAAACGATCAGCGAGCTCAAATCCAGACCGTGCGATCAGCCCCAACCCAACTTTGTAAAAGCTAACAGCATCGCCCAAACGATTAACCAAATCAAAATTCTGATCCGCAGAAGGCATATCCAATGCAACTATAAGTCTGTCGTCCGCCAAGAGCGCCTCCAACAATAAATCTAAGCTCCAACTGCCCAAAAACGAACCAAAGCCCATCGAGCCGGATCGCAAGCGCAAGATCAGCTTATATGAAGCTCAAAGAATCACAACTCCGGGCAAGTAGCCCTTTGGCGGCGGCTCCTCGAAGGTTTGCATAATTTGGCTTTCGAAGCATTAACGGATCAGTCGAAAGGTTGCGCAAGACAAAAACGAGACAAAAATTCTATGGAAGTTTGCATAGGATGCTTATCTTATCGTTCGGAGTGGCGAGCTTCGAACTCATGACCTCTGCCTCCCGAAGACAGAATGCTCTGATCAGTACGATCTGAACTCATCACATAGATCGGCCCAAACCTGCATCAACTCCATACGCTGATCCCAATAGGTGGTTCGATTGTACGTGCGCCGGATCGCATTAGTATCCTGGTGCGCCAGTACGGCTTCGATTACATCTGGGTTGTGTTCGCGAGAGTTCAGGATCGTGCTAGCTGTCACCCGGAACCCATGTGCGGTCACTTCTTCGCCCGAGTATCCTAGGCGGCGCAAGACCGTGTTGAATGCGTTTTCCGATAGCAGTTTTCGGTTTGACTGGAGGGACGGAAAAAGCAGCTCCACACCTTTAATCTCAGACCAGTTTTCCAGTACGATTTCGTATGCCTGTTGTGACAGCGGTACTTGGTGTTCACGGCGCATTTTCATGCGCTCGGGCGGAATCGTCCACGTTTTGGCATCAAGATCAAACTCCTTCATACGTGCACCACGTGCTTCTCCAGGTCGCGTGCATGTAAGGATTTTAAAATTCATGGCCGCTGGAATGACAGGCCAACCGGTGTATTCGTCCAAACGTTTAAGCAGTTGCCCAAATTCTTTCTCATCTGTGATGGCCGCGCGACCCTTCACCTTGGGCGGCAAAAGCGCGTCCTTCAACACAGCTGAAGGGTCAGCTGGTGCTCGCATGGTAACCATCGCAAGTCGGAAGACCGCAGAGATGGTTGCTCGGAGTTTCTTGGCCGTTTCGCGGCGACCTGAGCGCTCGATAGGTTTAAGTAGATGCAAAAGCTCAGCCGCTGTGATCTGATCAATAGGGCGACCGTGTATCGGCTTCGCGAGATCGTCGATTTGCCACCGCTTCTTGCGAAGAGTCGCGACTGCTAGGTCGCGGTCTACCAGGGTCTCGTAGTATTCATCCGCAACTTCCTTGAAGGTCATTCGAGCTTTCACATGCGCGTCAATGCTGTCGAGTTTCTTTTGAACCGCTGGGTCGATACCATCTTCAAGCAGGCGTTTGGCCTCATCACGCTTCTCGCGTGCATCGGC
>CAZMRS010000681.1:0-1531 GCA_964568435.1 uncultured Boseongicola sp.
CAGTGAACTTCTACTACTGCGATGCTGAATTACGCGACAACCCGGCGCTTCCCGCCGACGAGCGATCTGACAAAATCGCACCCTCCGTAAACCCATATAACTTTCAAGATCATCTGTTCGACAAATCGCGCCCAGAAAACCTTGAATTCTTGAAGGCCTTTAGGGCTGTTTTGGACGAGTTTCCCGCCGCCACATCTGTGGGTGAAGTTGGTGATGCCCAACGCGGTGCGGAAATTCAGGCGGCCTATACCGCAGACGGCGACAAAATCCATATGGCATACGATTTTGATTTGCTGTCGAATGCATTTCCAACCGGAACACGCGTCGCCGAGATCATGGAGAAGGTGAAAACGATAGGACCTGACAGCTGGGGGTGCTGGGCCTATTCGAACCACGATGTGATACGTCACACATCGCGCTGGAACTTAAGTGATGCAGCACACCGTGCCTATGCTGCTCTATTGCTTTCGCTGAGAGGTTCGGCCTGCCTTTACCAAGGTGAGGAGCTTGGACTGACAGAAGCTTACGTTCCGTTTGAGGATCTTCAGGACCCTTATGGAAAACGTTTTTGGCCCAAATTCAAGGGACGAGACGGATGCCGGACTCCAATCCCGTGGAATTCGGATCGAAGCAATGGTGGCTTCACTGGCGGCAGCCCTTGGTTGCCGGTTGCGATGGAGCACGTCCAGAATGCCGCGGATGTTCAAGATGGTGACGATACGTCGATGCTGAACTTCTATCGGGACATCATTGAGTTCCGGAAAGGTTTGCCGGCGCTGTCAAAGGGCTCGTTCGAGCTTGTTGCGGCCAACGACACATTCATTTCGTTTATGCGCGAGTACGGCAACACTCAGTTGTTCTGCGCATTTAATCTTTCGGATGAGACTGTCGGGGTGACGTTCCCTGATGGTGCTTGGATGATCGAAGACAACGCTCCTTTCACGGCTGTCGAACAAGACGGGTCAGGAGAGACAAAATTAGGTGGGTGGCAAGCAGTGTTTGCCACTGCTCAAGGATAATAGGGAGGGTACTATGGCCGATCTTCTGCTAACGGACGTCGCCAAGTCTTACGGAAGCGTTGATGTTCTGAAGCACATCAATCTCGACATCAAGAAGGGCGAGTTGATTGTTTTTGTAGGCCCCTCGGGCTGCGGCAAGTCCACGTTGCTTCGTATGATCGCCGGCCTGGAAAAGATCAGTGGCGGCGAGCTTCAGATTGACGGGCAGGTCGTAAACGACGTTCCGCCGAGCGAACGTGGCATTGCCATGGTGTTCCAGTCATATGCGCTTTATCCCCACATGACAGTTCGCGAAAACATGCAGTTTGCACTGAAAATCGCGAAAATGTCGCCGGCCGAGATTGAAGAGCGCGTCGAGCGGTCTGCAAAGATACTCCAGCTTCACAACTTGCTGGATCGCCTTCCGAAAGAGTTGTCGGGCGGTCAGCGACAGCGGGTGGCGATTGGAAGTTCGATTGTTCGTGACCCAAAGGATTATCTCTTCGACGAGCGGCTTTCGAACCTTGATGCTC
>CAZMRS010000682.1:0-1525 GCA_964568435.1 uncultured Boseongicola sp.
CGAGGCGTGGGAACCACAGCGACAGGATACGGCGATGTTTCATGGTGGCGGCAGCGCATGTTCCTATTTTGTTCTCATTCTTTGAGATAGCGCGCCAGTCCGCTCAAGTCGAGTCATTACGTCTCACCTTTTTGCCCCTTCAAGCAAAAAGTCCCGATCAAAGAAGACGAGATATATGCCCAATGTCGGTGTTCGCTTTTGGCCTTGTTCTGGCCAGCGCTAACGCTCTTGCCCAGACTGGTGTCAACGACCCCGATATGATGGCACCGATGTATGCCATGAAGGCGATGGCGGAGCATACCAAAACGTTTGGATTTATGGCGCGCGGAACGACGGCTTTTGATGACACAGAAGCCCAAGCCGCACTCAATGCGGTTCGCGTAAACACAGCCCGCATTCCGGTGCTATTTGCGCCGTAATCCGATGATCCTAAATCAAAACCCGGCTTACTCTTTTGGAGTGACGCGGCTGGATTTGCGAAGGCGATCGAAGAGATGGACGCCATGCTTGCGAGCGCAGATGTCTCAAGCGAGCAGGCGATTTCATCCCTCTTAAAGGATATCGCAAGGGCCTGTTCGGCCTGCCATGTAAGCTGCCGCGAAAAGAACCGAGATCGCTTTAGCCGCAGGTGACGCGTGCGATCAGGCCCTCGGCGTCGTAGACGACATTCGTGCGCTGCGGGAGGTAATCCTGTGTGATGATGTCATTCTCGCCATAGACGCGAAGCAGATTGCCGGTCAGGAAAGCGGCCGCCGCAACGGGCGTGCCGATCAAGGGGCGATAGTCTTCGGCGTCGCATTGCTCCAACTCGGGGACGCGTTCTTCCAGACCGCTTTCGGTCACAATTTCTGTCTCAATGGCAGGATCGACCTGTGGCACATCGGGTGCGCAGGCGGCAAGCGCCAAGAAAAGAACACTGAAAGAAAACCGCATCGTAAAATCCCTGTTTCGGGGTCACCTCGTCATTGATTTCGGACGGAACCTGCAGCAGGGTCAAGTCAAGACACGACGAATGGGAGGATTTCGGCATGAGAACGCGCGCGGCTGTGGCCCTGGAGGCGGGTAAACCGCTTGAAATCATGGAAGTGAACCTGGACGGCCCGAAAGCCGGCGAGGTTCTGGTCGAGATCAAGGCCACTGGCATTTGCCATACGGACGAGTTCACACTTTCGGGTGCGGACCCTGAAGGCATGTTCCCCGCGATCCTTGGCCACGAAGGTGCGGGTGTTGTTCTTGAAGTCGGCGAAGGTGTCACAAGCGTCGCACCCGGCGATCACGTGCTCCCGCTTTACACGCCCGCGTGTCGGGAATGCGAGTATTGCCTTCATCCGAAAACAAACCTGTGCCAGGCGATCCGCTCGACCCAAGGGGCCGGCGTCATGCCCGATGGCACGAGCCGGTTCTCGATGCTCGATGGCACGCCGATCCTGCACTACATGGGCTGTTCGACCTTTGCCAACCACACTGTCATGCCCGAAATCGCCTTGGCCAAGGTGCGCCCCGACGCGCCGTTCGACAAGATTTG
>CAZMRS010000683.1:0-1521 GCA_964568435.1 uncultured Boseongicola sp.
TCTTAAGGTCGCGGGGATTGGGGGCGGACCTGGTCGCGCCGCTTTCTTTGTCGATAGATCGGTCTGGACCCTACTTTGACCCCTCCAAAAAGACCGAATTGGACAATCTGATTGCAAGGTCTGGCAGTTTGCCCCTTGCAGAAATCGAACGCGCCAACCGATTAATGCAACGCGTAACCAAGGAACGTTTGACCAAATACAACCTCGATGACGTTTCCATACCGAAAGAGGACGGGCGGCGGGCGATCCTTGTGGTTGGGCAGGTGGAAGACGATCAATCGGTGCTGAAAGGGGCCGGTGAGGTCGCTACAAACCTTGAACTTTTGCGACGAGCGCGGGCGCAAAACCCCGAGGCTCGCATTCTGTGGAAACCACACCCGGATGTGGAGGCGGGGTTGCGCAAAGGGCGCGTTGAACCAGACGATTTGGAAGGCTTGGCGGACTTTGAGCTGTCGAACACCGGGACGTTGGCGGCAATAGACGTCGCAGACGAGCTTTGGACCATGACCTCGACCATGGGGTTTGAGGCATTGATCCGAGGGGTTCCGGTTACATGCACGGGTATGCCGTTTTACGCCGGCTGGGGATTTACCAGCGATTTGTCGCCTGCACCGGCCCATCGTGGCGCGGAGGTCAGTTTGGCCGGTTTGGTTCACGCTACGCTGATCGGGTATCCGCGCTACTTCGATCCCGAGAGCGGCGCGCCTTTGTCGCCCGAGCAAGCCGTCGGTATGTTGGCCAGGATGAAAGGCGAGGCGATTGTGACCTCGCGACTTTCGCCTCTGCAACGGCTGTTGAAGCGGACGGTAGGCTTACGGCCCTGACGGCCTCTTCCAGTGCTGCATGACGTCCTGGCCAATTCGCTCAGTCTTGATGAGGTCAAAGCGAGTCGCCTCGGCAAGTGCGGACAGACCGAGCGGGCCGACGCCGGGTTGCCCTTCGGCCCCAATGAGTTTTCCTGCTGAGAAAACAATAAGTTCGTCCACGAGATCGGCGGTGAGAAGTGACGCGGCCAACATGCCGCCACCTTCACAAAAAATGCGTGTGAGGCCCTTGTCGCCGAGTGCTTTCAGTGCGTCTGGGAGCGACAGGTGTCCTCCTTTGGACGGCACTGGAACGAGGCTAGCCCCCGCATCGGCCCATTGTGTCGCCTCACCTGAGTTTGCTGCGTCTTCATCGCAGATGATCCAGACGGGGTCGTTCTGGGCGGTCCGCATGAGTGTGCTGCCTTCGTCCAACCGGAGATGGCGTGAGGCGACGATGCGGACGGGTTGGTGTGAGATCCCAAGATCGCGCACCCGCAGATCGGGATCGTCGGCGCGCGCTGTCCCTGCCCCGACCATTACGGCGTCGTGGGAACTGCGCAATAGGTGGACGCGGGCACGGGCTTCGGGACCGGTGATCCACTTGCTTTCGCCCGACGCGGTAGCGATGCGACCGTCAAGTGTCATGGCAAGTTTGAGCGTCAGCATTGGGCGTCCACGCGTGACGCGTGACAGGAAGCCGGATTGGAGGGCGCGG
>CAZMRS010000684.1:0-1073 GCA_964568435.1 uncultured Boseongicola sp.
GTCCGAGGCAGGCGTTGACGCCGTCGACTGTGCGATGGACGCGCTCTCAGGCAACACGAGCCAAGCCACTCTCGGCACCGTCGTCGAAGCCCTTGCAGGCTCTGACCGCGACACCGGCCTCGACATCGGCGCCGTGCGCGAAATGTCGAACTACTGGGAAGCGGTTCGCGGCCATTACACGGCCTTCGAATCCGGCCTCCAGGCCCCGGCCTCCGAGGTTTACCTGCACGAAATGCCCGGCGGTCAGTTCACCAACCTCAAGGCGCAAGCGCGCTCCTTGGGCCTCGAAGAACGCTGGCACGAAGTGGCCGAGATGTACGCCGACGTGAACCAGATGTTCGGCGACATCGTGAAAGTGACACCATCATCCAAGGTTGTCGGCGACATGGCCCTGATGATGGTGAGCCAGAACCTCACTCGCTCCGACGTGGAAGACCCCAAGAAGGACGTCGCCTTCCCTGACAGCGTTGTCGACATGATGAAAGGCAACCTCGGCCAACCCCCGGGTGGCTGGCCAAAAGCCATCCAAAAGAAGATTCTCAAAGGCGAAGCTGCCACGACCGACCGCCCCGGCCTCCACGCCGAAGCCGTCGATATCGAAGCCACCCGCGCCGATCTCTCCAACCAACTTGATGGGATGGAGATCGACGACGAGGATCTGAACGGTTACCTCATGTATCCAAAGGTCTTCCTGGACTACATGGGCCGCCACCGCACCTATGGCCCGGTCCGCACGCTCCCGACCAAGAACTTTTTCTACGGTATGGAACCGGGCGACGAAATCTCGGTCGAGATCGATCCCGGCGTCACCTTGGAAATCCGCTGTCAGGCCATCGCCGACACAAACGCAGAAGGTGAAGCCAAGGTCTTCTTCGAACTGAACGGCCAACCCCGCATCATCCGCGTGCAGGACCGCTCCTCGACCGGGGCTCAGGCAACCCGGCCCAAAGCCGAGGTTGGCAACGACAACCACATCGGCGCCCCAATGCCGGGCGTCATCGCCTCCGTCGGCGCGCAGGCCGGACAACAGGTCAAAGAAGGCGATCTGTTGCTCACCATCGAAGCCATGAAAA
>CAZMRS010000684.1:1101-1515 GCA_964568435.1 uncultured Boseongicola sp.
AGCGCGACGCAACGGTTAAGGCGATCCACGTCACACCGGGCGCGCAGATCGACGCGAAGGATTTGCTGGTGGAGCTGGAGTGAGCAGCACGCGCTACCCCCAAGACCGCCTGTGCCTGATCGCGTAGGCGGTCGCCAATACCACGGTCATACTCGCCACCGCCTTCGACACCGGCTCCATCGTGCCTTCGATCAAAACGGCATGGGCAACCGTCCCGATCACGGCGACCGCCACAAACCCTGTGTGCGCCCGCCGCCAAAGCCGCAGCCCGCTGCCGGCTCGCTTGCGCAGAAGCCCCAGCAACCCAGCCAAGAACACCGCCCACATCGCCACCACACCAAACGGCGCAAAGGGCGTCGGCGACCTGCACATCAGCGCATCGATCACATCCGGCGGGCTCGTCAGCCACAACCC
>CAZMRS010000685.1:0-1514 GCA_964568435.1 uncultured Boseongicola sp.
TGAGGCGGGCTGGCGTCGAAGCCTGGATCGAGAAGGGGATCAGGGAGAGTGTCCGGTCTTCTTCTGTGGTTGCCGCCCTTGATGCAAGAAGCTTCTGACCCTTTGAGCACGTGATCGAGCGCGTTCTTCTGTCAGGCCTTGTCATGCGGCGTTTCAGAAGCCGCTGGCCGGTATGGTGATCCGCGGATTGGGTCCATATCTGTGTACCGAGCTATTCTTGCTCCGGAAGATCGCCTGGTTTTTCCAATCCAGATCTATTCGATCATTTTGCCCATTCAGGTCATCGACTTTTCACACCCCCATTTACCGACCTCTGCGCTTGCGAGGCTGCAAATTTTTCATACTGCAGCGGCGTTTGCAAAAGTCGGATCTCGATAGTCTTCCTTTTTCGTCAGCATGGCCCATATAGCGCGAGCCATCTTATTGGCCAATGCGATCGCGACCAACATTCGCGGCTTTCTTGACAACATTTGCGCAAGCCAAGAGCCTTCCGGGATCGACTTGCGCCCCATCCAATTCAGCCGAGACATTGCGCCAATGATCAGCAGCCGCCGAATGTCGGCCTGACCTGCCTTTGAGACGCGCCCCAACCGCTCCTTACCACCCGAGGAGTGCTGGCGCGGCACAAGCCCCAGCCAAGCGCCAAAGTCCCGTCCGCGCCGAAAGCTCGTCATGTCCGGAGCAAAGGCCTCGATGGCAAGCGCGGTCATGGGGCCGACGCCGGGCATCGTCTGTAATTGACGCGCCATGTCGGTCTGCTCTGACAATTCCTTCACCTTCTTCGTCTTAGCCTCAATCCGAGACGTCTTCTCGGCGATCTGTGCTATCAGGTCCCGGCATTCCTCGCGGACCAGCACGGGCAGACCGCTATTCGGCTCCTCGAGGATCACCTCAATGCGCTTCAGCTGCCTGATCCCCTGTGGGACGGTATAGCCGTATTCGTAAAGTACACCGCGCAGCGCGTTTGCCAGGTCAGTGCGTTGGTGGACAAGGCGTTCGCGAGCGCGGAACAGCACAGCGCGAGCTTGCTGATCCTCAGACTTGGGCTCGACGAAGCGCATCTCGGGACGCTGCGCGGCGATCACGATCGCCTCGGCATCGGCCATATCATTCTTTTGCCGCTTCACGAAGGGTCGGACATATTGAGGGGCGATCAGCTTCACCTCGTGGCCGAGCCCGACCATTTCCCGCGCCCAGTAGTTCGCGCTACCACAGGCCTCCATCACCAGAGTGACCGGCATCTGAGCGGCCATGAACTGCCGGAACTGGGGCCGTGTCAGCTTCTTGCGGAATTTCACCTGCCCCGTCATTGAGGCACCATGGACCTGGAAAACGTTCTTTGCCAGGTCCACACCGATCATCGTATCCTTCATCTCGCCGTCCTTCTCTGCTTTGTGGTTACCAACACCACGACCTTGGCATATTGCGATGCCGTCTGGGGCGGGCGGCAACCACCCCATCTGTGTAGCTGCGCCTTGGTCAATGCTTCCTGAGAGGAGCAAGGGCAATGACAA
>CAZMRS010000686.1:0-1511 GCA_964568435.1 uncultured Boseongicola sp.
AGATGGGCAACACGGTCCTGTCCCGCGATATCCCCTGGCTCGCCGATCTCTACCTCCAGGGCCGCCTGAAACTCGACGAGCTTATCTCAGGCCGCTGGAGCCTCGAGCAGATCAACGAGGCCATCGACGATACCAAAGCCGGCCGCGCCCGCCGCAATGTGATCCTCTTCGAAACTTGAGCGCGACTTGTTCCACTCACCCTTTCAAAAATACCTGAAAGAAATCCGACAGACGCGCGCGCTCCGTTAACCTTCGCGAATATCCGAAAATCGCGCCGACGCTATACCGACCAAATACCGACGCAATACCGACGTAGCGTACGATGCCTTTTCCCCAATGATTAAAGGGCGCGCAGCGTGAGTCGCAAAAAGGGGCGCAACACCACCGTCCCGCGCCTTCAGATCTCGTTAAATCTCTGCGTTCCAATCATAGACGACAATCCCGTCTGTCTCTCGCGCGTCCATACTCCGATAAAGCGCGCGCGCAGCCTCATTGTCGTGCTCGGTTGCAAGCCAAATGCCCTCGCACCCACGATCATTCGCCAAATCCATCAATCGCTGCATCAAACGTTTCGCAATCCCATTCTGGCGATAGTCCTCATGCACCGACACCTCGTTCACAAAGAACGAGAACGGCTTATCGGGATGCATCAACACAGTTCCGCTTGCAAAACCAATGACTTCGCCCTGATCGAGCGCCACGACAATCTCGTTCACCCGCGTCGCCAGAAACCCATATGCCCAGCTCGGATCAACTGGATGATCGAATGTTCCCTCACGAACGCGATCAAGAACGTGAGCCTCCTCTGGACCCAGATTGCGAATGGTGATTGGGTTCATTGCAACAAACTCTGCTACTGACGCGATACGGGGACCAACCCATTGAAACTAAGCGATCTTGACATCATCGTCACCGCTCCGCCAGCCCCCGGATGGGGTGGGCGCTACTGGATTTTGGTGAAAGTCACAACCGACACCGGCATCACCGGCTGGGGTGAATGCTACGCCTCAACTGTCGGCCCCGACGCGATGGAGGCCGTCATCCGCGACGTCTTTGCCCGCCACATGGAGGGCGAAAACCCTGAAAACATTGAGTTAATGTATCGCCGCGTCTACTCCAGCGGCTTCACCCAGCGCCCCGACCCCACCGTCATCGGTGCCTTCGCGGGGCTCGAGATGGCGTGCTGGGATATCGTTGGCAAAGACCGCGATCGTCCCGTCTGGGCGCTTCTCGGCGGCCGCATGAACGACCGTATCCGCGCCTACACCTACCTCTACCCGCTGCCGCATCACCCGCTGCCCGCCTTCTGGGCCGATGCAGACATGGCCGCTGAAACAGCGCTCGCGCTCGTCGAAAAAGGTTACACAGCCGTCAAATTCGACCCCGCCGGCCCCTACACCATCCGCGGCGGCCACCAACCGTCGCTCCACGATATCGAAACCTCCGCCGCCTTCTGTAAAGCCATCCGCGCGGCCGTCGGCCCCCGCGCCGATCTCCTCTTCGGCACCCAC
>CAZMRS010000687.1:0-1503 GCA_964568435.1 uncultured Boseongicola sp.
AAAGGCAGGCGTCACAAACGCAGCAGCGGGAACGGCTGCCACTGTTGCCACAAGAAATGTACGACGGTTCATCATTTTGACTGTCCTTGGTTTCAATCTACTCACAGGTAAATGGAGTGGCGTGCTACGGCACCAAAGCCTAGTCGCAGCCATGTGACCGACTAGCCGAAAATGCGTGAGAATTGTTACAAAAACTCAATCAAAGATATCGAAAACGTCGTCGAACACGTCTTCAGCGATGTCCCACAGCGCGTTCTTGAAACGATTTTTCTTTTTCGACTTCTTTCTGCGATCCTCACCGGCTCGGTGGCCTTTCGATTTTTTCGAGGATGGACGGATCGCCGAAGGATGGACCAGCTCCCGCTCGCCTTTCGCGTCGCGTCGCAACATCTTCATCTCATGCAAAGGTGCACCACAGGATGAGCAGGCCAGTTCATGCCGTTCTTTGCCGGCTAGAACCAATGCAGCCCGCGATCCGCAGTAACAACATGTCGCTATCTTAGGGGAATGCGGCATGCGCCTACCTCATTCTATCGTCGTCCAGTAGCATATAGGGCAACTGCGGCGGCGTTGGAGACGTTCAACGAGCCAAAATCACGCGAAAAGGGAATATGGGTCAAAACGTCACAAGTTTCGCGGGTTTTCTCCCGCAAACCAGGCCCCTCCGCGCCAAGCACCAATGCCACAGGCCGATCGGCGGCCGTCTTCAGAACCACTTCTATCGAAGTCGACGCCTCGCCATCCAAACCAACGAGCAAATACCCCATATTGCGCATGGCCTCCATCGTTGCAGCGAGGTTGCGGACGCGGAGGTAAGGTTGCCGCTCCAAGGCACCAGAGGCCGTTTTGGCGAGTGCACCCGTTTCAGGGGCCGCGTGCCGCGCAGTCGCGATCACAGCGCTTGCTCCAAAAACCTCCGCTGAGCGCAAAATGGCACCCACATTGTGTGGGTCCGTTACGCGATCCAGTAAGAGGGCTACGCCGGTCGGTCCTGCATCGGCAAGACGTTTTTCCAAACCACCCCAGTCGAGCGGCTTGACCTCGAGAGCTGCGCCCTGATGAACCGACCCGGGATCGATAGGCGCAGGAAATTTCCGTGGGTCTGCAAGTTCAGGCGCAAGCCCAGAAGCAGAAATCGCATCCCCAAGACGATCCGCTGCGTTCTTGGTCACAATCAGGCGCAGCTTTTCACGCTTTGGGTTTTCAAGCGCATCACGCACCGCGTGAAGCCCAAAGAGCCAGACGGTTTCTTGTGCCGCCTGACGTCGCGCCTTCTCTTTATTGACAACCCATTGCGGCTTTTTCATCGATCCGTCGCTCCAATCTGTTGCCTACGCTTGTGCGTCCACAGGCAATGGAAAACAAGAGCTCAGGTTCGAGTGTAACTTTGCGGTTGACCCATCTCACCGGCGCAGTTATCTGACCGCTCGGGCCCAAGCTTAGGCCCACAAGTGGGCGACAGGCCGCAAGGTGTGGCAGGGGACTGTAACTCCCTCGCGGAGA
>CAZMRS010000688.1:0-1500 GCA_964568435.1 uncultured Boseongicola sp.
CTGCGTGAATGGGCCGCGGAAAAGGCCGGCATTCCACTCTGGCTTTTCGAGGAACGCTCCCCGATCGTCGGCGATCTCGCAGAAACGATTGCTCTGGTTTTGCCGCCCGCAACCCGCCAATCCAACCTCTCATTGAGCGGTTGGATCGACTACATCCGCAACCTCGCGACGATCGAAGACGATGCACGCAAAGAACAGGTCTGGAATGCCTGGGATCAACTGAACGCGACCGAACGCTTCACCTTCAACAAGCTGATTACCGGCGGGTTCCGGATGGGCGTTAGCCAGAAGCTTATGACGCGATCCCTCTCACGCTCTACAGGCATCGATGAGTCCGAACTCGCACACCGCTTGATGGGCAAATGGACGCCGGACGATGTGACATTCGAAAGTCTCATTCTCGCGCCCAACCCCGATGCGGACCTGTCAAAGCCATATCCGTTTTACCTCGCCTATCAACTGGACATACAGCCTGAAGACCTTGGATCGCCCACTGATTGGTCTGCTGAATACAAGTGGGACGGCATTCGCGGCCAACTCGTTCTGCGCGGCGGGCAGCACCACCTTTGGTCGCGCGGTGAGGAGCTGATGACCGACCGTTTCCCCGAGTTCGCGATGTTGCGCGACTTTCTCCCGGACGGCACCGTGATCGACGGGGAGGTACTCGCCTGGGCCGACGAAACCCCGATGTCATTCGCCGCCTTGCAAAAGCGGATCGGTCGCAAGACCGTGCCCGCGAAACTTCTCAAAGATGCACCGGTGATCCTGCGCGCCTACGATCTACTTGAAGACCAGCAAGAAGACATCCGTGCGTTGCCATTCGCAAAGCGCAGAGCGCGCCTCGAAACTCTCGCTGAAACGGTTCCATGCGATGCGCCCCTCCGGCTGTCACCAACCCTCGACTTCTCCACTTGGGACGCGCTCGCCGAAGCCCGGGAGATCTCGCGAGATCTCGCCGCCGAAGGCGTCATGCTGAAACGCAAAGACAGCCCGTACCGCGACGGCCGAAAAAAGGGCGACTGGTGGAAATGGAAGGTCGATCCCCTCGTGATCGACGCCGTGATGATCTACGCGCAATCGGGCCACGGACGCCGTGCCAATCTTTTCACTGACTTCACATTCGCTGTCTGGGATGGCGACCGTCTTGTCCCCTTCACCAAAGCCTATTCTGGCCTAACCGATACCGAGTTTCGTGAAATCACCGCCTGGGTGCACAAGAACACGGTTGAACGCTTTGGACCAGTAAGATCCGTCCAACCCTTCCATGTTTTCGAGATTGCCTTTGAAGGCATAGCAGAAAGCACGCGGCACAAATCAGGCGTGGCGCTTAGGTTCCCGCGCATGTCCCGGTGGCGGAAAGACAAACCTGTGGCCGAAGCCAATACCTTGGCGGACCTGAAGGAGATGCTCGCGGCCTACGGTTGATTGCGCCCGGCTATTGCCGGTCGCTCCATGTGGGGGCTGTCTGCCCCCACGCCCCCGAGGATATTTTTACCAAGA
>CAZMRS010000689.1:0-1498 GCA_964568435.1 uncultured Boseongicola sp.
CGGACGACCATGCCTTCGGGGCCAACGGCCAGACACCGAAAAGGATCGCCGCCAGATCATCGAAGACTCCTCTTCAAGAACGTCCCGCGCGACCGGAATCGCAGCGTATCCTCCGCGATCCGTTTGAAAAGCGTCACGGCCTGAAGTTCCTCTTCACACACGCAGAACTTCGCGGCATCCAGCTGGGTCTGTCTTGGGAAGACAAGCCGACGGTTACTTCGATCGAGCAGCTCTTCGGCACGAAGAACCGCGTGACGGGTACACAGCTTGGCCGTATCGCCATGAACGCTCTGAACCTGAACCCGGTTCCTGTTGCATGGGAAGAAACCCTCGACGGTCTGAAGCAAGGTCTGATCGACGGCGCGGAAACATGGGCATCGGCTGTGGCATACGCCAACATGTCGCCAGTTGTGTCCCAGTGTGTCGACTTGCGTTTCTTCTGCGGTACCGAGCACACAGCCATGACAGCGTCGACCTTCGACAGCCTTGGCGGTGAACTTCAGGATGCTGTGATGGAATCATCCTACCTGACACAGGTTCACGTGCAGGCTGCGAACGAAGCTGCTCTGGCCAACACCGTTGGTTTCACCAGCCCACATATGGGTCCGAACACCATCTTCGCTCAGAACAACGTGCGCGTTGCAGCTCTGTCGGATGCAGAAATCCGCAAAGCTGAAGAAATGTGTTCGCCCGAGTTCCAGCCGCAGCTCTGGGAGCAGTGGCGTGAGCGGATCAACGGCTGGGCTGGTGGCATCGACACCTACCAGGACATCTACAATGAAGTGCGCAACAACCCGTACACATTGGCAGAGAACGTTGAGCCACGTCGTTGGTGGAAAGGCTGATCGCCTTCATCTAGTCTCGAAGCCAGTCCCGGATTCTCTGGGGCTGGCTATTTTTTGTGAGCGAGAAAGACTGGGCGATGCACTCATCGAACCCGGCAAGCTCCGAAGGGAGGGACGATCCAGTGTCCATAATATCTGATACAGCGAACCTGTTCAGTGCGTTGGCGTCGCAGGATTCTTTTGAAATCCGGAACGCGTTAAGCCCCAATACGATGTATTTAGTGGGCGCAGTTTTCCTACTCTTGGCAGGTTATGTACTGGCCTGGATTTACCACAGAGTGCCTTTGATCGAGCGTTACTTTGAACGCACGGTTATGATCACATGTTACCTTGCGATTGCCCTGATCATTTTCTGGGGGGTGATCGACCGGTTTGTATTCTCAAACCAGCAACCCTGGTCCACAACCATTCCGCCATTCCTCTTTATGGTTATGGCTTGGTTCGGTGCGGCTTATAACATCCGTGTCCGTACACACCTCAGCTTCTCGGAATTCCGGACCCGTATGGGGCCGACTGGGCAGATGGCGTGTCTTTGGCTCGATTTCTTCCTTTGGTTCGGCTTTGCGTTAATCTTCCTCGTCACCACTCTGCGTGTTGTGGCGCTGTCGGCGTCCAACTTCCAGATCGTGCTGGGAACGGACAACACCATGCAA
>CAZMRS010000690.1:0-1492 GCA_964568435.1 uncultured Boseongicola sp.
GTCATTATCACACACACCTGCCGCGAAGTTGGTGAGCTGACTTATGGGCGCGAGTTGATTGAAAGCATTCGGCAGGACGAACTTCTGGCTGAGCTGATGGGCGAAGGGTTCCACGAGAAACTGCGCTACTACCCGACGACCACGCGCGAAGAGAGCCCAAAGATGGGGCGGATCACCGATCTGATGCGCTCAGGCGATGTGTTCAAGGACCTCGATGTTCCGGAGCTTAGCCCGGAAACTGATCGTGCGATGGTTTGCGGAAATTTGGCGTTCAACCTTGAGATCAAGGACATGCTGGAAGGGTATGGCCTGGTCGAAGGTGCGAATTCACGGCCTCAGCACTACGTCGTGGAAAAAGCATTCCTAGACTAAGTCATTACGACTGAATCAAAACGCCGCGCAGAAGATGCGCGGCGTTTTCTTTTTATTTCAACTAGTTATTTGTCAGATTGTTCAGCGCGTTACCGACTGCGTTCGCTGTTTCACCGTCATCACCGACGGCGTCTGTCAAAGCGTCGGCAGCGCTTTCGGTGACAGCGTTGACAGCGTTGTCAACGGCTTCGGCTGCTTCCTCTTTGACGTCTTCGACGACTTCTTCCACAGCGGCTTCGGCCTCTTGAACGACTTCTTCAACCTTTTGTTCGACCTGTTCGACAACGTCTTCGACGGCTTCCTCGGCCGCTTCGGTGGTTTCCTCGACCGTTTCTTCTTCGACGACCGGGGCTGCGGCCGGTTCGGCGGCGACGGGTTCGCCTTCCTGGCTGCCGAGGGCAAGCCATGCAAAGCCGGCCACTGCGACGAGGGCTACGATGATTAATCCAATGCGCATTTTTCGTACTCCAAATTAGAGATGCCATCTTCGTTGTGGCACTGAGCGCAATGAAGTCGATAGGCCGCAGGAATTAAAGGGGGAAATTCGCGGAGATTGGCGCAGATCTGAGACCTCGCTAGCGGAAAAGCTCCTGTTGCCACGCCTGTTAATGACAGAAAGACACCAATCTTCCGATCGTGACGGCCCAACGCGGCTTTCTGGTTGAAAGCGCGCCGAACTGCCCTTATTTTCCGCAACTTATAGAGCCATATTGGAAAGGACTAACACCATCGCTCGCAGACCACACAACGCACCCCCGGTGCGTAACACGGGCCCACGGATCAACGAACACATCCGCGCACCCGAAATCCGTCTCATCGGAGCCGAAGGAGAGAACGTCGGTGTCGTAACACCGGAACGTGCCGTTGAGATGGCAATAGACGCCGGATTGGATCTGGTAGAAATTTCTCCAAACGCCACGCCGCCTGTTTGCAAGATCATGGACTTTGGAAAGTTCAAGTATGAGCAGCAAAAGCGCGAGAGCGAGGCACGCAAGAAACAAAAGACCATCGACGTCAAGGAAGTGAAGTTCCGCCCGAATACGGACACGCACGACTATGACGTGAAAATGCGCAACGTCACGCGGTTCCTGGAAGGCGGCGACAAGGTCAAAGTGACCCT
>CAZMRS010000691.1:0-1491 GCA_964568435.1 uncultured Boseongicola sp.
ATACGTGATCCTCGACCGGATGCAGAAGGACGGGAGTGGTGAGAGCCACGCGATCAAATTTGGCCTTATCGGTTTTGTGCCGCCACAGATCATGAACTGGGACCGCAAACATTTGGAAGGCAACGTGACGGCACGCGACATCCTTGAAACGGCGCGCGCCTATGTCCCGGAAATGCGCGAGCAAGGCGCCGACATCATCATCGCGATGAGCCACTCGGGAATCGGGTCGGCTCAGGAAAGCGATGGGATGGAGAATGCGTCGGTGCCGCTGGCGGCCGTCGACGGAATCGACGCGCTCGTAACTGGACACAGTCACCTTGTCTTCCCGTCACCGACCTACGCAGACTACGCAGCCGTCGATGCCGAGAGCGGTTTGATCCACGGAAAACCGGCCACCATGGGCGGCTTCTGGGGAAGCCACCTTGGCGTCATTGACCTTATGCTGGAGCGTGACGGCGGCGAATGGCGCGTGGTGAACACCGCCGTTGAGACACGGCCTATTTCCAAGCGGAACGAAGACCGTTCGATCACAGCACTGGTCGAAAGCCAGAAGGATGTGCTCGACGCCACCGCCGACGACCATGCAGAAACACTGAGCTACGTGCGTCGCGCCGTCGGGAAGACTGCCGCTCCGCTGCATAGCTACTTCGCGCTCGTCGCTGATGACCCGTCCGTGCAGATCGTGTCGATTGCCCAGAAGTGGTACGTCGAAGAGATGATGAAAGGCACCGAGCATGAAGGGCTGCCGATCCTCTCTGCCGCCGCACCCTTCAAGGCGGGTGGTCGCGGTGGTCCGGAGTATTACACCGACGTTCCGGCAGGCGATGTTGCGATCAAGAACGTGGCTGACTTGTACCTCTATCCGAATACGGTTCGGGCTGTGCGCATCTCTGGCAAGGACGTGCGCGACTGGTTGGAGCGCTCGGCTGGTATGTTCAATCAGGTTGCGCCTGGCACACGCGACACGGCACTCCTGAACCCATCGTTCCCATCGTACAACTTCGACGTGATGGACGGCGTGACCTACGAAATAGACCTCAGCCAGCCGTCGAAGTACGGGCCAAAGGGCGAATTGGAAAACCCAGACGCCAACCGGATCAAAAACCTTGCTTACAACGGCCAACCGGTGACGGACGACATGGAATTTATTGTTGCGACCAACAATTACCGTGCCAGCGGCGGCGGGTCTTTCCCGGGCGCAGATGGATCAACGGTGATCTTCGAGGCTCCCGACACCAATCGCGACGTGATCGTGCGCTATATCGTCGAGCAAGGCACCATTCAGCCCAGCGCGGATGCAAACTGGACCTTCGCGCCGCTGGCCGACACGTCGGTATTGTTTGAGACCGGACCGAAGGCGGCGGACTATTTGGACGATGTTAAAGGTGTCAGCATTTCGCCAGCGGGTGACGGCGCGGATGGCTTTGCCTTGTTCCGGTTGAACCTCTGATCCAAGTCGTCGCTTTTGACGCGGCGCACCAAGAAATCGTG
>CAZMRS010000692.1:0-1478 GCA_964568435.1 uncultured Boseongicola sp.
GGTACGTTTACGACTGAACCCTGGCGCATTGGAGGCGAGCATCCAATTCAACCCGAGCAACCCGTAGTAGATCGCGAGGTTCAAAGTCAGGAACGTCGCGGGGAACGCAGCCCACAGCATCCGCCACAGATTCGGTGGGTGCAGGTGCGACAAATTTCGGTGCAATGCTGCTCAGCAGGCGATTGCAATAAAGATGAATGAGATATTCATGAAGCTCTTCAGGAGCCACAAATTATGCAGGCCATTGGGGCTGTCCGACCCTTCGTTTGCGCGAATTGAGCTCAGCGCATAGTCGTAGGTGACGTCCCAAGACAGGATCACGAACGGCAGAAACAGCCAACCGATGGCAAACAGGTTCACCCGAGTCTTCTTATCTTTCGGAAAGTTGTCGTAGAAGATGTCCACACGCACGTGACTGTCGGTTGTGACCGCATAGGCAACTCCCATGAGGACAGCCGCGCCGTAAAGCCACCATTGCAGGTCATCCAACCACGCTTGGTTCATGCCGCTGTTACGCAGGATGACCTGCGCCGTGATGGCCAGCATCAGGATCGGAAAAAGCCATGCTGCGACATTGCTCAGTCGAATAACAAAGCGGTCGCCTTTGTTGTGTTCTGCGCGACCAACCTCGCCAGGGTCAGAGATCGCAACAGGTTCCTCGACACTATCCGTCATTGAGAGCCCCTCTTCAGCGGGATTTGTCTTGTAAAAAGGGCGGCGCCGCGGGCCGCCCTTTCCAGTTGTTTAAGTCGCGTAACGCTTAGTTGCGTGGACGCGGAAGGTAAATGTTGTCGCTCCAGACTCTGTAGCCTGCGCGGAACTCTTGCAGGTCGTTCCAAACTTCCGCAAAGTACTCGTCTTGTGCGGCCAACTTGGCGGAAACTTCTGTCCATGCGGCTTCGCACGCAGCCAACATCTCATCAGGCCACTGCTTGATGGTCACGCCGTTGTTTTCAACGTTGTCGACCATTGCGCCAAAGTTGACTGCTTCACCTTCGGCGAAGTTCGTTGTGATGTTTGCAAGACAGGCGATTTCGATCTGCTTTTGAGATTTCTCGTCGAGGTCATCCCAGCGGTCTTTGTTGATTAGCAGTTCGAACATCGTCGCAGGCTGGTGCCAGCCTGGGAAATAGTTGAACGAAGCGATGTTGTAGAAACCAAGACGCTGGTCGATCAGCGGCATTGAGAATTCTGTTGCGTCGATTGCGCCACGCTCAAGTGCCGGGAAGATGTCGCCGCCCGCAAGAAGGGACGTCGATACGCCAAGACGCTGCATAACTTCAGCGCCCAAGCCGAAGAAACGCATGTTCAGACCTTCGAGGTCGGCCAGTGAGTTGATCTCGCTCTTGAATCAGCCAGATGTTTCCGGAGCAATGATGCCGCACGGAAGAACTTTCACGTTATAGCCGTTTTCGCCGTACATGCGCTGGAACAGCTCGGCACCGTCATCATAGAGCATCCAAGCAAGGAATTAGCCA
>CAZMRS010000693.1:0-1462 GCA_964568435.1 uncultured Boseongicola sp.
TCGCATCCCTCAAAGGCCTGCCCGCCGTCTCCGCTATGGCCGAGCGCATGGGCCTCGACCGCGATATCGCCGTGGTCGAGATGACGGGTGCACGCTATCACGCAGACCAGATCACAACCGCACGGGCCCTACGCCGCCTCGAACGCGCGCGCGACGCGGGACTGGACATCACCGCCGGCATCTCCATCCACCACCTGACACTCAACGAGTTTGACGTTGGCGACTACCGCACGTTCTTCAAGGTCAAACCCCCGCTTCGATCCGAGGACGACCGCCTTGCTGCCGTTGAAGCCGTGGCGTCCGGCCTCATCGACGTGGTTGCTTCCATGCACACCCCGCAAGACGAAGAAAGCAAGCGGCTGCCCTTTGCCGAAGCCGCATCCGGTGCTGTCGGCCTGGAAACGCTCCTTCCCGCAGCCATGCGCCTCGTCCACAACGGCAACATCGACCTGCCCACCCTCTGGCGCGCGCTGTCGTTGGCACCGTCCCAACGACTTGGCCTTGAAACGGGTCGACTAGCGGCAGGAGCTCCCGCTGACCTCGTCCTCTTCGATTCCGATGCACCTTTCGTCCTCGACCGCTTCAAGTTGCGCTCAAAGTCCAAGAACACACCGTTCGACGAAGCTCGCATGGAAGGTCGCGTCATTGGCACTTGGGTCGGCGGTCAGCGAGTTTTCGATAAGCAAGCCTGACAAAGGCGCATTGCACACTGCGTCCACACCGATATTCTCGCAGCCATGACCGTCGCTGGAATGACCAAAAACAGATGCCCCTGATTGAGACGCCCGCCGTGATCCTCGCGCTCGTTGCAGTGCTCTCGTACCTCCTCGGCGCGGTTCCTTTCGGCATTGTCATATCGCGCCTCTTCGGGCTGGCCGACCCGCGCACAATTGGCTCCGGCAACATCGGAACGACGAATGTGCTCCGATCTGGCAACAAAACCGCAGCCGCTTTGACGCTCATCCTCGACAGCGCCAAAGGCGGCATCGCCGTCATCATTGCCCGATACATGGTCGGCGAAGACGCAGCGCAACTCGCAGCGATTTCCGCTTTTCTCGGTCACCTCTATCCGATCTGGCTCGGCTTCAAGGGCGGCAAAGGCGTCGCGACATTCCTTGGCACGGTCCTCGCGCTTTCCCCTTTGCTCGGCGCCATCGCCTGCGCCACATGGCTCCTGATGTTCGCCCTGTTCCGCATCTCCTCGCTCGGCGGCATCACAGCCCCTGCGATCGCGCCGCTTGCCGCCCTCGCAATGGGCCAAGCCGACAAAGCCATCGTTCTCGCCCTCATGGCAGCCTTTGTCTGGAAGCGGCACCGCGAGAACATCGTTCGCCTCATTGCAGGCACTGAACCGAAAGTCGGGCAGAAAAAACCGGAGGACGCAGATTGACGTTCAAAGACTCTGTCCGCATTTGCCTCACCGAGAAATACGCCGCGCCCCATGGTCGTGCGGCCCGCCCTG
>CAZMRS010000694.1:0-1456 GCA_964568435.1 uncultured Boseongicola sp.
AGGCCGCCGTTGCGGCTATTCCTGGTGTTGGTCAAACATCGGTTGTTTTGACGGCACATGGGCCTGCGCCGGCCCCGAAGGAACCCCCAAGTTTGAAGATAGGGGGACACCCCAAGCCGCAGCAGGGCGGACCAGCCAAAGTATCCGGTGTTGATCGTATTATAGCTGTCGGATCGGGGAAGGGCGGTGTCGGGAAATCTACAGTGTCCTCAAATCTAGCCGTGGCCCTGGCCAAAGAGGGGCGCCGTGTTGGTTTATTGGACGCAGATATTTACGGTCCGTCACAGCCCAGAATGATGGGGATAAACAAAAGACCTGCGTCACCAGATGGAAAGACGATTATTCCTCTGGAATCTCATGGCGTTACGCTGATGTCTATCGGCTTCATGATGGAAGAGGGCAAGGCCGTCGTTTGGCGTGGCCCTATGCTTATGGGCGCTCTCCAGCAAATGTTAGGCCAGGTTCAGTGGGGCGAACTGGACGTTTTGATTATCGATCTGCCGCCTGGAACCGGGGATGTTCAGTTGACGCTGTGCCAGCGTACGCAAGTCACCGGGGCGATCATCGTGTCGACCCCTCAGGATGTTGCGCTTTTGGATGCCCGAAAAGCCATCGACATGTTCGCGACGCTAAAGACCCCCATTTTGGGGTTGGTGGAAAATATGTCGACTTACGTCTGTCCCACCTGTGGGACAGAGGCGCATTTGTTCGGGCATGGAGGTGTCCGGGCTGAGGCAGAAGCTTTGAACGTTCCATTCCTTGGTGAGTTGCCTTTGTCACTGGATGTACGCGTTGCAGGAGACTCAGGGCGCCCGGTTGCATTGGGAGAGGGGCCTGTCGCGGACGCCTATTCTGCCCTTGCAAAGCGCATGATTGCCGGCGGAATGGGGTGAAAATCCCAAATCGGTAATACGTCGGTATAACGTCGGTATTACGTCGGTGCCTGCGTTCGCAGGGTTTACCGTGAGTTAGGGTAATCTTGAAGCAGTTGGCTGCTGACTCGCGACGATCTCTCGTTCAATGGGAATTGATGGTTCGCTTATGGGAAAAGGTCCAGATTCGTCGAATAGTTGGATATTTTTCTACCAGTTCTCTGGTTCATCCCATTGAAACGGCAAAAATCCGCACGGATTTGCGTGTAGGCTCTCAAACACAATATATAGTATAAAGTTGTCGATAAATCTATATATTGATACGATATGTCGTTTGTGTGGGCCGCAAACGATCAAGAAAACAAGGCTATTCCCTCGCATTTCCCAAAAAATTCTGTTGCTTCCCATGAATTCCCATGGCAAGTTCTCTCCATCAGATGGAACGGGACATTGATAAGGGGCGCAAAAAGACCCCGAACCCAAATAAAAATAGCAGGTTTCATACAGGCACCCGCTTTCATCTGACGACGAGATCCGGCGCGCGGGCGAGCAGACATCCCCCCAGGTGGCGCGCGCAGCTGGAC
>CAZMRS010000695.1:0-1454 GCA_964568435.1 uncultured Boseongicola sp.
CGGCAACGCGGCCGGCGAACCCGCGTTTTTCGTCTGGCCCCTGTGCCAAACCCCCCACATTTACGCTGGACAGCTTGTCGGATGCCGCGCTTGGGCGTTCGCACCGCGCCGCTATCGGCAAGAACAAGTTGAAGGACGCCATTGAGCGCACGCGCGCGATACTTGGCGTGCCTGCGGACTACCTGATCGGGATTGTGCCTGCATCGGACACGGGCGCCGTCGAGATGGCCATGTGGAACCTCCTGGGCGCACGCCCGGTTGAGATGCTTGCGTGGGAAAGCTTTGGCGCGGGCTGGGTGACTGACGTGGTCAAGCAGCTGAAGCTGGATGCCAAGGTCACCAACGCCGAATATGGCGAGATCGTCGACTTGAACGCTGTCGATTTCGACAAAGACGTGGTGTTCACCTGGAACGGTACGACGAGCGGCGTGCGTGTTCCTGCGACTTTTGACATTCCTGCGGATCGTGAAGGCCTGACGATTTGCGACGCAACATCGGCTGCCTTCGCACAGGACCTGCCCTGGGATCGATTGGATGTTGTGACCTACTCCTGGCAGAAAGTGCTGGGCGGTGAGGCTGCGCATGGCATGCTGATCCTGTCACCGCGTGCCGTCGAACGGCTGGAAAGCTACACCCCTGCATGGCCGCTGCCGAAGATATTCCGCCTGACGAAAGGCGGAAAAGTTATTGGGGGCATCTTCGAAGGGGCCACGATCAACACACCATCCATGCTCTGCGTTGAGGACTACCTCAAGGCACTGGATTGGGCGGAAAGCGTGGGCGGCCTGAACGGCCTCGTCTCGCGCGCCAATGCAAACGCGAAGGCCATTTGGGATTTCTGCGATGCTCGAGACTGGATCGCGAATTTGGCAGATGACCCGGCGCTCAGGTCAAACACCAGCGTTTGCCTGAAGTTCACGGATGCCCGGATCACCGATGGTGCGGCCTTTGCCAAAGCGGTTGCCAAGCGATTGGAAGCCGAAGGCGTGGCGTTTGACATCGGGGCCTATCGTGATGCACCGGCGGGCTTGCGTATCTGGTGTGGCGCGACGGTCGAAACCTCGGACATCGAGGCGCTGTTGCCGTGGCTGGACTGGGCCTTTCAGGCCGAGATCAACGCACTGTCCAAAGCAGCCTAAGCTTTTAACAAATCTGATATTTTCGTGGCTGAGGCGCTGCCCTGCCCACGCGACCCGAAAGGTGAAGAACATGCCTAAAGTACTCGTCTCGGACAAACTGTCTGAAACCGCCGTCCAAATCTTCCGCGACCGCGGAATTGATGTGGATTTCGAACCCGGTCTTGGAAAGGACAAGGACCGCCTTTTAGAGGTGATCGGCCAATATGACGGCCTCGCGATCCGTTCTGCGACCAAAGTGACCGAGAAAATCCTTGACGCTGCCGACAACCTGAAAGCCATCGGCGAGCTCATCGGCGTCAAGAAGCGCCTCGCTGG
>CAZMRS010000696.1:0-1446 GCA_964568435.1 uncultured Boseongicola sp.
GGGCCCAATGGCGTTGGGAAGACGTCGTTGATCAATGTTTTGACCAAACAAGCAGAACCGGATGCCGGGACTGTTGAATTGGGGACGGGCGTTGAGATGGCGGTGTTCGATCAAAGGCGCGAGGCGCTGGACCCGGATCAGTCGCTTTGGGAGAACCTGGTAGGTAGCCCCGAGATGCGGGTGTCGGGACGTGCGGATCAGGTGATGGTTCGGGGCACGCCCAAACATGTTGTCGGGTATCTGAAAGAGTTTCTCTTTGACGAGGCGCAGGCGCGCGCTCCGGTTCGGTCTTTGTCGGGGGGCGAAAAGGCGCGGTTGTTGCTGGCGAGGATCATGGCGAAGCCGTCGAACCTTTTGGTTTTGGACGAACCGACAAACGATCTGGATATTGAGACGCTTGATCTCTTGCAGGAGATTTTGGGCGACTACGACGGAACTGTTTTGCTCGTCAGCCACGACCGGGATTTTCTGGATCGCGTGGCCACGACGACCGTGGGCATGGAAGGCAACGGACGTGTTGTTGTTCATGCGGGCGGGTGGTCGGACTACGCGCCGAAACGGCAATTGGTAGAGACTGATGAACCCGCTGTTGCTCCAAAGCCGAAGAAGGCGGAGGAGACCAAGAAGCCAACCGCGAAAGGTTTGAGTTTCACTGAGAAACACAGGCTTGAGGCTTTGCCGGATGAAATAGCGCGGCTTGAGGTGGAGATAGCGAAGCTGGGTGCGTTGTTGTCGGACCCGGAGTTGTTCACGCGCGAGCCGGTGAAATTCAAAAAGGCGACGGAAGCGTTGACCGAGCGCGAGGCGAAACTGTCGGCTGCGGAAGATGAATGGCTGGAGCTGGAAGAGAAGGCTTCAGAGGCGAGCTAAGGCAGTTGGGTGCAGTTCCGGCTGGTAGCCGGCCCACAGCGCCTGAAGTGTTAATGCCGGTGTTGCAACGAGGGATTTGCCTGACTTGGGTTTCGTTGCTGGTGCTCGGTAACCATCGGGCGCGATTGGAATCAGAGCATCGTCCAATACGAGTTGGGGCTCCGATGACAGAATAACTGCTCCATTGGGAAGCTGCGATATATCGCTTTCTATGCGGCGTTGCTGAAAAGTACGGGGAATGGCTCGGTCTTGATGGAGTTGATGGTCGATAGCTTTCACGTCACCATTGATCCCGACGGCATCGCGGTACGAATTGTACGCATCCCGGCGGCAGAAGGCGCATGGGCGGTGACCTGCGGCGAGGGCGACGGCTTCGTCGAGGAAGAAAAGCTCGGTGTAGTGGCCGGGCTGCATGATCTCCCGGTGCCAGTCTTTGTGTTTTAGGGCGCAGGTGACCCAGGCTTTGTGGCGCCACCGGGCGCGGCCAAGGTTTTGTTTTTCATCATGCAGGATCCCGCGATTGCCCATAAACAGGCCGCGACGTTGATGGGCAATGATGTCTCCGTTGGAAAGGAC
>CAZMRS010000697.1:0-1440 GCA_964568435.1 uncultured Boseongicola sp.
GCACCGTCGGCTTCATAGCGCGGCTTTTCGGCGACGAAAAGCCCAAAGACGCTCAATCCGACGGGCGCACATACCAAAATCCAAATGCTCAGAAATCAACGTCCAATCGACCGCGCCGCGCGACGTGATTATCCGGTGGAACGGATCACGCCGGTTTGCTAGGCGGTGTGGTGCAAGCACTTTGAATCCAGAGGACGCCCGCGTGGACGCTCATACCGATGTAAACCTCCCGATCTCGCGCCGGCTTCACAAGCTGGCCGAAGACACTGACGGCGAAACGGTCACACTCGACTGGATCCTCGGCAACCTCCACGAACGGGCTTTCGGACTGTTCCTGCTCATCCTCGCGCTCCCCTGCTCCATCCCCTTTCTCTACGGCATCCCCCAAGTGGTCGCGCTCCCGCTCATGTTTGTCTCGGCTCAGATCATGGCCGGACGCACGTCCCCCTGGCTGCCAGCTCGCCTCGGCGAACGTAAAGTCACACGCGACAGCCTCCAAAACCTCGCCGAACGCGCAAGTCCCTGGCTGGTACGCATCGAAGCGCTCAGCCGCCCGCGCCTCCCCGCCCTCACACGCCCCCCACTCGACCGGCTCGTCGGGATCGCGCTTGTGCTCTTCAGCGCCTCCATTCTCGTCCCCCTGCCCGGCACAAACACCGTGCCCGGCATCGCCGTCGTCATCATCGCCGTGGGGCTGCTCGAACGCGACGGTCTCTTTGTCCTTGCCGGAAGCTTGATCGGAACTGTTTGGATCGCCACGTTGCTCTTTGCAGGCGCAACACTTGTCAGCCTGATCAAAGGATGGATGGGACTATGACACGCCGGGACCTCATGCTCATCGCTGCAGGCGGCTCGCTCGCCCTTCTGGCGGCGGCTTACATCTTCCAGGCGCTCGGCTACGCGCCGTGCAAACTTTGCCTCTGGCAGCGTTGGCCGCACTGGACGGCTGGTGCCCTGGGCGCCGCGACGCTGATCCTCGGCCCCTATCTCCTCATCGCCGCCGCCGGAGCACTCGCAGCCCTCACCACAGCTGGCATCGCCCTCTACCACACAGGCGTTGAACGCGACTGGTGGGAAGGCCCGACATCCTGCTCGGGTGGCGGCAACGCGCTGGACGGACTATCCGGCAGCGACCTTCTGTCCCTCGATGCGCCGGTCAATATCGTCATGTGTGATGACGTCGCCTGGTCGCTCTTTGGAATATCAATGGCCAGCTGGAACATGCTGGCTTCGCTGGGCCTCGCACTCATTTGGATAATGGCGGCGCGACGCGCCGCCTGACCAGTCACCCGAAAACGGGTTGAGCGTTCTTTAAATGCCGTGAAACAAGCTGCTTTTGCAGCCTTCCCGATGGAATTAGGGCAGCCGGTTCCGGCGCGTAGTCTAACGCAGCCACTTCAGGGAAAATCGCCAGGATCTCCTCCCGCGCCGCATCGCCTA
>CAZMRS010000698.1:0-1436 GCA_964568435.1 uncultured Boseongicola sp.
ATCGGAACATACTCCGTAGAAACGCCATTTGCGTTACGCGAAGTTCAAACGGATGACATCAATGCCAAAGTCCGCGCCGCGTACCAACGCGATTTCATGATGTTTGGGTTTGCGCCGTGGGCGCCGGATCAAGCCGCCTGAACGTTCTGCGCTTCTGTGAGCAGTGTGTGCAGAGTGGCCGGATCGCTATTCGCTCGTAGTTTCGTGCACAGGCTGGCATCACGCATCGTGCGCGACACCAAAGCCAAAGCCTTCAAATGTTCAACGCCTGCGTCTTCCGGTGCCAGCAGGCAAAAAACAAGATCGACAGGCTGACGATCGACGGATTCGAAGTCGAGCGGCTTCTCCAAGCGGATAAAGAAGCCAAGCACGCTCTCAACACTCGCCAAACGTGCATGGGGCAGCGCAATTCCACTGCCTACACCGGTTGGACCGAGGTTTTCGCGTTCCTGAAGGGCGGTGCATGCCTCTTGGGCGTCGATGCCATGCGTCGCAGCGGCAATCTCACCAAGCTCACGAAATAGTCGCTTCTTGCTGGTGACACTGTTCAACGTCTTGACCGTGTCAGCGCGCATAATCTGCGTCAGTTCCATTTCCACATTCCCCCGGGCCGCAAAAACGTGGGCCCGTCCAAATCCAACTAGTTCGGGTCGATCCACCCGATATTCCCGTCGTCGCGGCGATAGACGATATTCACGCCGGCGTCTTGTTTCTCGTTACGGAAAACCAGGATCGGTGCTCCTGCCAGTTCCATTTGCATCACTGCTTCTCCGACGGAAAGCGATGGTATCTTCGCCTCCATTTCAGCAATGATCATGGGCTGAAGAGTTTCAGGTTCCGATTCGTCCGGTTCGTCCGATGCGGCGAGGATATACGAGGCCCCTTGCAGGAGTTCAACCGGCGTTTGTCGGTCTTTATGATGATCTTTCAGGCGTCTCTTGTATCGCCTGAGCTGCTTTTCCATCTTTTCTGAACAATCGTCAAAAGATGCATATATTTCAGTGGCATGCGCTTTGGCTTGAGCGGTCAAACCCGTTGAAAGATGAACCGTTGCTTCACAGACGTACTCGTGTGCGTTGCGCGAAAACACCACCGTAGCATCCGTTGGTCGACCCGCGTACTTGTCAAAGACTTCAGCAAGGTTGTCTTTCACATGCGTTTGGAGAGCTTCTCCAATGTCGATCTGTTTGCCGGTGATCTGATAGCGCATACGGGTCTCCCTTTTAGACAGTATGTATGTACTGTGAACGCCCTAAAACAAGGGCATCAACAGCATATTAATAGTTGGAAGAATGCCATGAGCCATCCGCGGTTTCGGAGGCCTGTTTGGGCAGTCGGTCGTCGACAGTTGATCCGTCATTGATTCCATTTGGCGTCAAGAACGGCCAGGGTGTCAATGGTGGGATTACCGACTTCAAACGATTCTGACGCTCTCA
>CAZMRS010000699.1:0-1425 GCA_964568435.1 uncultured Boseongicola sp.
CGCTGACCCACTGGAAACCCGTTCACCAGTCGATCAAGGGAATGAAAGCCATCGCTGAACAGATGGAAGGCGGCGCAGAAGGGCTCACCCAGAAAGAGCGTCTCGGCATCGAGCGCGAGCAGGCCAAACTTCAGGCCTCTCTTGGCGGTATCCGCGAAATGGGGGGTGTGCCTGACCTTCTCTTCGTCATTGACGTCAACAAAGAAGACCTCGCCATTGCAGAAGCCAAAAAGCTCGGCATCCCGGTTGTGGCCGTTGTTGATACCAACTGCTCGCCAGAAGGCGTCGACTACGTGATCCCTGGCAACGACGACGCGGCACGTGCAATCGCACTTTATTGCGATCTCGCAAGCCGCGCAGCGCTCGACGGCATGAGCGCGCAGCTCGGCGCCGCAGGTGTTGACATCGGTGCCTTGGAAGATGCAGCGGAAGAGGTTGTCGAACCGGAAGCCGCTGCAGAAGAAGCACCTGCTGAAGAAGCTGCCGAGGCGAAGGCTGAATAAGCCCTTCGCGGACCAATCACCCAAATCAGGGCGCGGCACCGGTCGCGCCCAAGTCAACCACATCTCAGGAGAGCCAATCATGGCAATCACCGCTGCACTCGTTAAACAGCTGCGCGAAATTTCCGGCGCCGGCATGATGGACGCCAAAAAAGCGCTGACCGAAACCGACGGCGACATGGACGCCGCTCAGGACTGGCTGCGGACCAAAGGTCTTGCAAAAGCCGAAAAGAAATCCGGTCGCACCGCCGCAGAAGGTCTCGTTGGCGTCAAAGCAGACGGCGGCACCGCCGTCGCTGTCGAGATCAACTCCGAAACCGACTTCGTTGCGAAGAACGATGAATTCCAGTCTATGGTCTCATCGATCGCAACCGTGGCGCTTTCCGTGGACGACGTTGAGGCACTCAAAGCTGCTGAAATCGATGGCAAGACAGTTGCAACTGTCGTCACCGATGCCGTCGCGAAAATTGGCGAAAACATGGGCGTTCGCCGCATGGCCAAAATCTCCGGCGACAGCGTGACGTCCTACGTTCACAACGCTGCAGCTGACGGCATGGGCAAAATCGGCGTGCTTGTGGCCTTCTCTGGCGACAACGCTGGCGTTGCCAAGCAAGTTGCCATGCACATCGCAGCCGTGAACCCGGCGGCTCTGAGCGAAGCTGACATGGACCCGGCTGTTGTCGAAAAAGAAAAGCAGATTCAAATGGATATTGCCCGCGAAAGCGGCAAGCCAGAGCAGGTCATCGAGAAAATGATCATGGGCCGCATGAAGAAGTTCATCGCGGAATCCACTCTGTTGAACCAGTCCTTCGTCGTGAATCCGGACCTCACTGTCGAGGCAGCCGCGAAAGAAGCCGGCATCGAGATCACAGGATTTGTCCGTCTCGAAGTCGGCGAAGGCATCGAAGTCGAAAAAGAAGACTTC
>CAZMRS010000700.1:0-1416 GCA_964568435.1 uncultured Boseongicola sp.
CATTCTCCAAAAATTCTGAGGTTCAGACGCGAGGCGGGGGCGGAGCGGGAGAGCTGCGCAATGGACCTGATACTCGTGAACGATGCTGCGCGTGCGGTGCATTTGCTTGGACTAGCTTTGGGGTTTGGTCTGGCGATTTTGGCGGATATTTCGGCGTCTCGCGCGGTACTTCGGCCTCTGAGCGAAGCCGATATACTTCTTCTGAAACGCCTTCATCACTTTGTTTCGCTGGGGCTCGTGCTGCTTTGGATCAGTGGGTTGGTGTTGTTCTGGCTGCGTACCGGGTTCGACCCAGATCGGATTTCGCCATAGCTCATGACGAAGGTCGCTGTCGTGTCGATCCCGACTCTAAATGCGATGGCCATTGGCCGGATCGGCCTGCCAACACTGCTACGTTTTCAAAGCTGGCGGCTCGGGGACATTCCATTTCCTGAACGCGCGCAGTTGTGCGCCTTGGGAACGTTGTCTGCGACGTGTTGGATTGCAGCGCTTTCTTTGGGCGTGTTCGGCTATTTCAAGACGCTCGGTGCTGACGAACTTACGCAATGGCTCGCGTTGACCTATCTCGTCGCATTGTCTCTCGCGATTGTTGCGGCGACGATCACGCCGGTTATCGCGTTCTGTGTCAGATTACTGGAAAGACGCGCCACGACATAAAAAGACCCCGCGCGGGACGGCACGGGGTCATTGTTGGAACAAGCTGGATGGGGACCTTTATGCTTGTTCCAGGATGCCTTTACCTTTGGCGAGCTCCTGCATTTTCTTTTGCAGTTTCTCGAATGCGCGTACTTCGATCTGACGGATACGCTCGCGGCTGACGCCGTATTGGCCTGAAAGATCTTCGAGCGTGATCGGCGCGTCCTGTAGGCGACGCTGCGTGAGGATGTCCTGCTCGCGTTCGTTCAGAACCGACATTGCCTCGGCGAGCAGCTCGCGACGCACTTCCAGTTCGTCGCGCACTTCGTAGTCGCTAGCCTGGTCGGCGTCTTCATCTTCGAGCCAGTCCTGCCACTGGGCAGCGCCTTCGCCGTCGGCTGATATGGTGGCATTGAGGGAGGCGTCACCACCAGACAGCCGACGGTTCATCGAAATCACTTCGTCTTCGGTCACGTTCAGATCGTTCGCGATCTTTGCGACATGTTCGGGGCGCAGATCGCCGTCTTCCAGAGCACCGATGCGGGCTTTGGCCTTGCGCAGGTTGAAGAAGAGCTTCTTTTGCGCGCTCGTTGTGCCAAGCTTCACAAGGCTCCATGACCGCAGGATGTACTCCTGGATCGAGGCGCGGATCCACCACATGGCGTATGTTGCAAGGCGGAAGCCTTTTTCGGGGTCGAAGCGCTTGACCGCCTGCATCAGGCCGACGTTTGCTTCGGAAATCACTTCAGCTTGCGGCAGGCCGTAGCCGCGATAGCCCAT
>CAZMRS010000701.1:0-1398 GCA_964568435.1 uncultured Boseongicola sp.
GGTCGCAAGAAGGCGTCCGCTGCAGACCAACGACGACCGTTTCGCATATTGAAGCGGAACACACCGGCGCTTTCACGCTCGGGAGACGGTGGTGTGGTGTCATTGCCGCCAACAAGCCGGGAGAGTTGTTGTGTGAGAGGGTGCGCGCCTTTGAATTGTGCGGGTTCGATGCGGTTTTCCAGCGCTTCAAACGCGGGCGCAACATCCGCCCACGACCAGCCCGCAACGTTCCACGCGTCGTAGTCCGAGGCCTGACCGGGGAACCAGACCATGGAGTTGATGGACCCGGAACCACCGACCATCCGGCCACGCGGGATTGCTATGGACCGTCCCCCCAACCCGTCTTGCGGTGCGGATTTGTATTGCCAGTCGCGACGGCCGCCCATCATCCAGACCAGGCCGAATGGCATCCGCACCAGCGGCCAGCGATCAGAGGGACCAGCTTCGATGACCAGGACAGACCCCGCGCCGTTTGACACAAGACCTTCAGCGACTGCGCATCCTGCGGAACCGGCACCGATCACGACGAAATCATGAATCGGAGTTGGCATTGCCTCAGATCCTTTCTCCGCTTGTAGCGTCGAAGAGATGGCAAATGCTGGCGGGAATATCGGCAGTCACGGCATCCCCGATTTCTGCCCGGAAGTCCTTGTGGGCCTTCACCGAGACCATCGCACCGCCGGCCTTGACGGTGACCATGGTGGCGTCGCCCAGCAACTCCAGCGAGTAGATCGGAGCGTTGATGGCACCGCTTTCCGCAAGACCTGCGTCTTCGGCACGATACCCAAGCGTGACCGGTCCATTGTGACCCGTTGGGAGACCTTCGATCCGCACGTTTGTGCCTTCGAAGACGCCATTCGTCAGCGTGCCGTCCATCAGATTCATGGCGGGGTTGCCGATGAAGCTGGCCACAAAGGTGTTGGCAGGGCGGTCGTATATTTCAGTTGGCGTACCAACCTGCTGCACGACGCCCCTGCTCATAACCACGACGCGGTCCGCAAGTGTCATGGCTTCGATCTGGTCGTGCGTCACGTAGACCGTGGTGACTTTCAGTTCGTGGCTGAGGTTCTTGATTTGCGCGCGTGTGGAAACACGCAGCTTGGCATCAAGGTTGGAAAGCGGTTCGTCCATCAGGAAGACGTTGGGCTTGCGCACGATCGCACGGGCAAGTGCAACGCGTTGGCGCTGACCGCCGGAAAGTTCAGCAGGGCGACGGTGGAGGAATTCGTCGAGTTCAACCATCGCAGAGGCACGGCGCACCATTTCGTCGTGATCGCCCTGCACGTTGCGCACTTTCAGAGGGAAGCGGATGTTTTCGTAAACGTTCAGGTGCGGGTAGAGCGCGTAGCTTTGGAACACCATGGCAACGTCGCGGTCTTTGGGATCGAGATCATTCAC
>CAZMRS010000702.1:0-1398 GCA_964568435.1 uncultured Boseongicola sp.
GGCCAGAAGCTCGCGCCCGATCAGCATCCGGCGGATTTCTGATGTGCCAGCACCGATCTCCATTAGCTTTGCGTCCCGGAAGAGCCTCGCGACCGGCGCATCCGCCATAAACCCGGCACCACCCATGGCCTGCACGGCCTGATGGGCCTGCTGCATGGCGACTTCCGCCGCATAAAGGCAGCACGCGGCGGCATCCTGACGCGTCACATCCCCCCGGTCGCATGCCCGCGCAACTTCATAAACATAAGCCCGCGCCGAATTCATCGCTGTGTACATATCGGCAATCTTGCCCTGCATCAGTTGGAACGACCCAATAGGCCTTCCAAACTGCTTCCGTTCGGCAAGATAGGGCATGATCTCGTCCAAACATGCCGCGATAATCCCCGGACCGATTCCAGCCAAAACAACGCGCTCATAGTCCAGACCAGACATCAATACGCGGGTCCCGCCGCCTTCCTGCCCAAGGACGTTCTCCGACGGGATCACTACACCCTCAAAGATCAACTCAGCGGTGTTCGATCCTCGCATCCCAAGCTTGTCGAAATGAGGAGAGGTTGAGAATCCTTCCATGCCCTTCTCAACGATGAATGCCGTGACGCCCTTCGTTCCAGCATCAGGATCGGTTTTGGCATAAACAATCAAAATATCAGCGTCTGGGCCGTTTGTGATCCAATACTTTGTGCCGTTCAGGACATAGTGGTCGCCCTTGCGCTCTGCGCGAAGAGCCATGGACATCACATCTGAACCAGCGCCTGCTTCGGACATCGCCAAAGCACCGATGTGCTCGCCTGACACCAATTTCGGCAAGAACCGCGCTTTCTGGGCCTCCGAACCATTCAGATTGATTTGGTTCACGCAAAGATTTGAATGCGCCCCATATGACAGCGACACCGAGGCGGAAGCCCGCGCAATTTCTTCAACCGCCACGGTGTGGGCCAGATAGCCCATGTCAGCGCCCCCGAAATCCGGGCCAACCGTGATCCCGAGCAGACCCAACGCACCCATCTCCGGCCACAGTTCATTTGGGAAAGAGTTGTTGGCATCAATGTCCGCGGCCATCGGCTTCACACGCTCTTGCGCCCAGCGGTGAACGATGTCTCTCAACGCATTCACATCTTCGCCCAGATCAAACTGCATGGACGATGTGAACATGGTGGCGCTCCGAATTTAATGAACAACTGTTCAATTAATATCTTAGAGTAGCGTTTCGGTCAAATCTTCTTACCTGCCGGGCCCGAGAATCTCGGTCGTCATATCTATGAGGTGGTCAAAGTGCGCCAAAATATGATCCGGACTTAATCGTTTAATTTCATTACCTTCAGGCCCAAAGCTCACAAGTGCAATCGGCACCCCAACACTCCGCGCGGTTTTCACATCGGTGACAGTGTCACCCAGTAG
>CAZMRS010000703.1:0-1390 GCA_964568435.1 uncultured Boseongicola sp.
GGCCGAGAAAAACAGCGTCTGTCGGGTGAAGGGCACAAGGCCGAAGATACGCTCGATGTCGGGGATGAAGCCCATGTCCAGCATCCGGTCGGCCTCATCGACGACCATCACCTTGACGTCCGAAAGGATCAGCTTGCCGCGCTCGAAATGGTCCAGAAGGCGCCCCGGCGTTGCGATCAAAACGTCAACACCGCGGTCGATCAGTTGATCCTGTTCCTTGAAGCTGACACCGCCGATCAAAAGCGCCTTCGTCAGTTTCACGTGCTTTGCGTAAGTATCGAAGTTTTCCGCAACCTGGGCGGCCAATTCACGCGTCGGCGCAAGGACCAGACTGCGTGGCATGCGTGCGCGCGCACGGCCGCGCGCCAGCATGGAAATCATCGGGAGCGTAAAGCTTGCCGTTTTCCCGGTACCGGTTTGCGCGATGCCAAGAACGTCGCGGCCTTGCAGAGCAGCGGGAATTGCACCTGCTTGAATTGGAGTAGGAGTTTCGTATCCGGCCTCTTCAACGGCCTTTAGGATCTTTGGCGACAGCGCCAGATCGGAGAATTTCGTCATCTCGGTCCATGGTATACGGACCGAATTCGTGGCCCGTCGGCTAGGCGGCGCGGGTCCGTATGACCACAGGCTTATCCACAAGCTGCCGCGATTGGGGAAACAGGTAGGTCAAAGATGCTGTGCCGTCAATGTCTTAACAGAAATGTGCACAATTACTAAAAAACTGTGTGATTGTTTCGATTGTGCTGGAAACCATTGGAACTTTGTTGGTTTTCCATTGTGCAGCAAATGAAGGCATTTTCTGTGGTCTGGTTTACGCAACGTTATTTCGCCCTGTGCCCATTGCCACGTCTTCGGCCAGTTCAGATTGCCCTTTGCCACTAATGCGCTTTGCTGGGGTTTGAGAGGGTAAGACTGCCCGAGAGAAACGATGATCCAGTGACTTATCGCCAGTTCTTGATTTCTGCTCTATACCATCATCTCTTTCGTCGCAGAGAGCTTCAAATCGGGGTAATCACGTTCGATCCGGTCGATGTCCCACTGGAGGCGCGTCAGATACACGATATCGCCATCATTATCCTCGGCCATGTGACCTTTGTTTGCTTTTACAAAGGCTTCGACTTTGTCCTTCGGCCCCGTCACCCAACGGGCTGACGTGAACTGCGAAGGTTCAAATCGCACGGGCAGGCCGTACTCAAGCTCGATCCGGCTTGCGAGGACTTCAAACTGAAGTTGGCCCACCACGCCCACGATGAACCCGGCACTGAGCATGGGTTTGAACACCTTGGCCGCGCCTTCTTCGGCGAATTGCATCAGAGCCTTTTCAAGGTGCTTGGCCTTACTCGGGTCACCCGCGCGACAGGTCTGAAGGAGTTCCGGCGCGAATGAGGGG
>CAZMRS010000704.1:0-1382 GCA_964568435.1 uncultured Boseongicola sp.
TTGGTCGTCGCACGTACAATGCGGACCCTGTGACCTTTCAGCACGGTCTGGCTCACTGGCAGCGTTGTCATTGCTAAGGATCCTTTGAATACAAAAACGGCCCGCCACAATTTTCCATTGCGTGGGCCGTAGAAGGTTCAGTCGCCGCGGTGGCGGCGTTAAAGAACGTGTTCTTTAGAAGCCGGCGAGGCCGGTGATGTGGCTGCGTGTCAGACCATCGCGGTCGAAGCCACGCTGCGCCAACTGGCGATCGTTCATCGAGAACAGGTCGTTGAAGCGACGTGTCGGTGCGATAGCGGTCATGACAGTGGCGAAAAATGCGCGCGATACCATGGTTCACCTTTTTAGTTTGCGTATTTGCGTTTCGTTTGTGCGCGTTATCTAGGCAGTTTATGAACGTCGGACAATTGCCAGGCTTGCAACCCCGCCATGCATTAAAGCCGTAGCTCAGCCGTTCCGATTGTCGCCAAAGAAATGGGCCGGGATTTGATCGCGGCGAATTCCATGGCGTGCGAGCTCTGCGTCGGACATGGTGGCAATCAATTCGAGCTCGCGGGCCTTCGAGAGCGAGCTTCTGAGGCGAGTGATTGCAGTATTGATGCGTGCAAGAGCGGACATGAGTTATCTCCTTACGGTCGATGTTTCTCTCTTGCCCTTTGATATAACTCACAGTTTTCCCCAGAGAATTGCTAATGCTGCATACCCGCTGCCCGATAATGGGCTGCCCTAGAACATAAAGTAGCGTTGGGCCATGGGAAGCTCTTCGGCCGGTTCACAGACCAAAAGCTCGCCGTCGGCGCGCACTTCATAGGTTTCCGGGTTCACGTCAATCTCGGGCATGGCGTCGTTCAGGACCATATCTTTCTTGCCAATGCTCCGGCAGTTTTCGACCGCAAGCGTTCTGCGTCCAAGACCCAGTGCCTCACCCAGACCAGCGGCCTGGCCTGCCTGGCTAACGAAGGCGACTGCGCTGTTTTGCACAGCGCGGCCCATCGCGCCGAACATTGGCCGGGAATAGACAGGCTGCGGCGTTGGAATGGATGCGTTTGGATCACCCATTTGCGCGACGGCAATTGAGCCACCAAGCAGCACCATTTCTGGCTTTACGCCGAAGAAAGCGGGCGACCAAAGCACGAGGTCGGCGCGCTTGCCTTCTTCGATGGAGCCGATGTGTGCGCCGATGCCGTGGGCGATAGCAGGGTTGATCGTGTACTTGGCGATGTAGCGGCGGACGCGAAGGTTGTCGTTGTCGCCAGTTTCTTCCGCCAGACGTCCGCGTTGTTTTTTCATCTTATCAGCAGTTTGCCAGGTGCGGATGGCAACTTCGCCAACGCGGCCCATGGCCTGACTGTCAGACGCGATGATCGAAAACGCACCCATGT
>CAZMRS010000705.1:0-1381 GCA_964568435.1 uncultured Boseongicola sp.
GCGCTTCGTTTACACCGAAGATGTCGGGAGTTCGAGTCTCTCATCACCCACCATTTCCCCTCAATTGTGCAATTGTCCTGATTGGCCCAGTGGCCAATGGCTCCAGGCGTATTTCTCGCCGTTCCTGGAGCGCTGGAAGCCGAAAAGCCTTGCGAAGCAGGCATCAAATTGTATCGTGCTAATTTGCACAAATAATGTTTGATATTTGAAGTTTTGTGCATTTATGCAATGAGCTAAAACTATTCCCAAGAGCCAATTCTTGGAGAGACCACAATGAGCTGGAACCCTGCGCTTGATCCCGATTGCCCGACCGGCGATGACGTGGATGCCATCGACACTGTTATCATTCCGCGCGCCCGTGATCTGGGTGGGTTTGAGGTGCGACGCGCATTGCCTGCGCCACGTCGTCAAATGGTTGGTCCGTTTATCTTTTTCGACCAGATGGGGCCAGCTGAGTTCTTGCCGACCAAGGGCATGGATGTGCGTCCGCACCCGCATATCGGTTTGGCGACGATTTCCTATCTTTACCGCGGTCGGATGCATCATCGCGATAGCCTTGGAACAGATGCGTGGATCGAACCTGGAGCTGTGAACTGGATGGTTGCAGGTCAGGGGATTACGCATTCCGAGCGCACGGACGACGAGACCCAGACAGATCCTATGCCGTTCTTCGGAATTCAAACCTGGGTTGCGCTGCCAAAAGATCAAGAGGATCGCGCCCCGACGTTTCAGCATGCGCCGAAAGCCGACTTGCCGATGATGGAAGGTGAAGGGAAGTCAGTCCGTTTGATCCTTGGCGACGCCTACGGTGAACAAGCCCCCGTCGATGTGGCCAGCGAGATGTTCTATGCGGACGCTGTTTTGGAAGCGGGGGCGAAGATCCCGTTGCCGGACAATCATGAAGACCGGGGCGTTTATGTTGTCGACGGGTCGGTGGATGTGGCTGGTCAAACGTTTGAAGCGGGTCAAATGATGGTGTTCCGTCCGGGTGACCCTGTGAGCTTGACCGCAGGTGAGCGGGGCGCGCGGCTTATGATGCTGGGCGGCGAGACACTGGAGGGCTCTCGCTACATCTGGTGGAACTTTGTGGCATCGTCGAAGGAACGTATCGAAGAAGCCAAAGAGGCGTGGAGGCGCGGTGATTGGGAGTCGAACCCCCGATTTCACTTGCCGCCCGGAGATGATGCGGACTTCATACCCTTGCCAGAGCGGTGAGAATTGAGGGCTCTGCCCTCGCCGCCCTTGGGCGGCTCACCCGAGGTATTTGGAAAGGGTGAGTTGCGTTAGGGCTTGCGAGCGACAACAAATCGGTTCGTTTTGCCTTTTCCGTAGAAGCTGGCCTCGACGATCTCAAAACCTGCACGCTCAATGGCTTTGTCGT
>CAZMRS010000706.1:0-1377 GCA_964568435.1 uncultured Boseongicola sp.
ACGACAACGTGCAAGGTGCAACAGACCTTGGTGTTCTGAGTCACACGCTGCCAGGCTACTATGGCCTCGCCGCGGGTTCGTGGGCACATTGGGCGCGCGTTTGGGGTGAAGACCTCGACTGGCTCAAAGGTCAGTTCGCAACGACCATAGGCGTCGACGGGAAAGAAAAGGCTCTGATGAACCTTTCCGGCATCCCGGTGTCACGCTTCTGGAAGACCCAGAGAACATGGACAACCCGAACAAGGTTCGTGCCATGGTACTTTGGGGCCACGCTCCGAACTCGCAAACGCGTATGTCGGAGATGAAAACAGCAATGGAACAGCTCGACATGCTGGTCGTCGTCGACCCGTATCCTACTGTTTCAGCTGTGCTGCATGACCGCACGGATGGTGTGTACCTTCTGCCGGCTTCGACCCAGTTCGAGACTTACGGCTCGGTCACCGCGTCCAACAGGTCCATCCAGTGGCGCGAGAAGGTGGTTGATCCGCTGTTCGAATCCAAACCGGATCACGAGATCATCGGTATGTTCGCGCAGAAGTTCGGCTGGGCTGATCGCTTCTTCCGCAACATTGCGCTCGAAGATGATGGCGTGACACCCAACATTGAAGATACGCTCCGCGAAATCAACGCGGGCATGTGGACCGTTGGGTATACGGGTCAGTCTCCAGAGCGCCTCAAGCTCCACATGGCGAACCAGCACACCTTTGACCGCACGACGCTTCAAGCGATCGGTGGTCCGGCAGATGGCGACTACTACGGTCTGCCATGGCCATGCTGGGGAACAGCGGACATGGGACACCCAGGTACGCCAAATCTCTACGACATGTCGAAGCCGGTATCCGAGGGTGGCCTCACCTTCCGTGCCCGTTTCGGTGTCGAACGTGATGGAGATAACCTGTTGGCCGAAGGCGTCTACAGCGTGGGTTCCGAAATCCAGGACGGATATCCGGAGTTCACGATGCAGATGCTGATGGACCTCGGTTGGGATGGCGACCTGACAGCGGAGGAGCGCGCGGCTATCGACGCCGTTGCGGGTCCGAAGACAAACTGGAAGACCGACCTGTCTGGCGGTATCCAGCGGGTTGCGATCAAGCACGAGTGCGCACCTTTTGGTAACGCAAAGGCGCGAGCGGTTGTTTGGACCTTCCCGGATCCGATCCCGCTTCATCGCGAGCCGCTCTACACGAGCCGTCGTGATCTTGTTGCGGATTACCCGACATACGAGGACCGTCACGCCTACCGGCTGCCGACCTTGTACGCGTCAATCCAGAAGAACGACTTCTCGAAGGAATATCCGATGATCCTCACGTCCGGCCGTCTGGTCGAATACGAGGGCGGCGGGGACGAGTCACGGTCGAACTCGTGGCTGGCAGAACT
>CAZMRS010000707.1:0-1375 GCA_964568435.1 uncultured Boseongicola sp.
TGCGCGACCTGCACCGCGCCGACGATCAGCGCGAGCAGAGCTATTCCGAACGTCAGCTCTACGAAGCGGCGCTTGAGCGCCTGACCCGTGAAATAGCGGCTGTCGGTGGCTCGGACGAGATGGAAGCTCAGAAAGAGATTGACGATGTTCTGGTCCGCCGCAGCGCCGCCTGATCTCCCTTCAATGATAATCTGAATGTGCGGACCCTATTCGGGTCCGCGTTTCGTTTGCGCCGCGCTTTCGCGCCGCGGTGGGTGTTTGCTGTCGCAATCACCCATTTGAGTATTTTTGCCAGAAAGAAACACTAGGAGAGCGCAACGCTTAATGCGCGCTCCAATTGCTCGGCAATACGCTCGTGTTGAACTGCGTCTAGCATGCTTCGAAGCGGCGCTTGGGCTTCAGTCCACGCCGGCGTTCCAAAGACGCTTTCGGCCGAATCCAACGCACTGGAAATAGAGTTTGCATCGCTGTTGTTGATTAGAAAAGGGTAGTCAGGCCCCAGCCAATCCACCGCATCGTCGACGCCGCTATTCACAAGTACATGCGCCCCGACTGCTGCTGCGTTGAACCCTTTGGTAAAGGGCTTGAACCAGTCTCGGTCCTGTGGCGCCGGCATTTCACGAACCGCGTAGTGCATCGCGGTGTTTGCCATATTGTCCAGAATGTCACCCGTGACACGCCCGCTGGTAATGTCATGCTGTGTGACACGCCGCGACAGCTTTTGAGGCAGCGTGACGTTCCCCGTGCGCCCAAAATAACCGGTGCGGAACATGTCGAAACTCTGGGAAGGCGCGAGACGTGGATCCGAGTGATGATCCACGCGCACTACCGCACGCCTTTCCCGTTGCTTCAGATGAGTTTCCAGTGCGCCGGAGGCCGCGATATGCAGATCGACCGGCGCATTTGGCAGCGCCGTTGCAGGGGCATCCACGTAGTCGATTGCGAAGACCCGGGCCGCATCCCGCCAGCGTGCCAGATTATCGGCATCAAGCACCTTCCACGCTCGCTTCAGAAAGATCACCACAGCGTTCGATACGTCTTCAGCGTAGAGCTTCTGCCGGCCCGGCTTGCCCGCCGGTGGCATCGCCATCACTTCAAAGATCCACCGGTCCGGGCTGAGATGGGCTCGAGCTATTTCGGCTAGCTGGTCACATCGCATCCGTTTGGCTCCGGAGTTCTCATGTCCGGGCAGATGAGCGAAGATCACACGTTGGGGCGTCATGGTTCTGTCGGATTAACCGAGCCAGTCAGAAATCGCGAACAAAAAAGGGCGCGACTTGGATAGGTCGCGCCCCTCAAAAATGTGTGAAGCGGATTATTCTGCTGGTACAGCGATGTCCAAGCCTTCGAGTGGTACCTCCAGCTTGTTCAGCAT
>CAZMRS010000708.1:0-1367 GCA_964568435.1 uncultured Boseongicola sp.
TTTGTTGGTACAAAGCCCGATCGGCACGCCCTTCCCTTTCAAGCTCTCTAAAGCATCCATCGCGCCGGGGAAAAGCTCTGTGTCCAAAGCAGCAATTTTGTAGTGCTCAATGAACCGCTGAAGCAGATGATCGTAATCCGCCTCCGACAAATCAGTCGCTGCGATCAACCGATCCATTAGAATCCGCTCACCACTACCAACCAATGTGTTGACGAGTATCCGGTCCACCAAAGGATGACCGACTTCCTCCAACAAAAGGTTCACTGCCTTTGTGACATCGGGAAGGCTGTCGATCAGCGTTCCATCAAGGTCAAAGACAACTGGCGTCATCAGGCGCTTAGCCGCGAAATGACAACGGTTACTTCAGGTTTTTTGCCAATCTCGTCCTGGGAGGTCCGACGTGCGATCTGGGTCAACTCTTTCTCCAGCGCCTCGTCGCTCGACAACGTCTTCCGCTTTGCGCGCCCAATGAACTGACCGAGGTCCTCTTCCAAAATGTCCACCAGCGGTGCTTTCGACGAACCTGTTTCGGGAAGACCCGAAATCTCCACCCATGGATCTCCCAAAGCCTCGTCATCTTCGACGATCAGGGTCACCAGAACGTGGCCGTTCAAAGCCATCCTTATCCTGTCACGCACCACGCCATCCAGCGCGCCAATTTGCACGCTGCCATCCAGATATGTTCGACCTGCTTCAATGTATTCGGTCACACGTGGCTTATCGCCAGTCAGATCAAGCATCGTTCCATTGGGCGCGATGATGCTTTTCAATCCGTTGGAGCGCGCAAGCTTCGCATGCTCCCGCAAATGCCGATGTTCACCGTGCATCGGGATCACCATCGCGGGTTTCACCGTTTCATGCATGACATCCAGATCCGGCCGGTTCGCGTGCCCGGACACGTGGTATAGACCGGAGCTATCATCCACGACATCCACGCCCTTCTCCGAGAAGGCATTTATGATCCGGTTCACGCCACGTTCGTTTCCGGGGATGGTCTTGGAAGAAAACAGAAAGAGATCGCCTTCCTTCATTTCCAGCCCAAGGTACTTGCCACGCGACAATGCGGCCGAAGCAGCGCGGCGCTCTCCCTGGCTCCCCGTGACCAGCAGCATGAGGTTTTCGCGTGGGATATCTGCCGCGTCTTCTGGCGACACTGTTGTTGGAAAGTCTGTAAGAACGCCTGTCGTCACAGCCGCCTCCACCATCCGGCGCATTGCGCGACCAAGCAGGCAGACAGAACGTCCAGCCTCGCGCCCGGCTTCTGCAAGCGTTTTGACCCGCGCGACGTTTGAAGCAAACGTCGTTGCCACAACCATCCCATCGGCTTCGCGAACGAGCTTGGTGATCTCTGGGCCAACGGTGGCCTC
>CAZMRS010000709.1:0-1366 GCA_964568435.1 uncultured Boseongicola sp.
CATGCTCTCTGTACCGCGGGAAGTTTTCGTCCCGGACAGCCTGAAAGAAGCCGCTTATGCAGGCGAAAATCTTGAGATCGCCCCGGGCAGAACGCTGCTTGACCCGAGAACCTTTGCCAAAGTTCTGGAAGCTGCGGAAATCGAACCGGGTGACCTGGTTCTCGATATTGCTTGCGGTCTTGGCTATTCCTCTGCGATCGCCGCACACTTGGCAGATGCGGTCGTAGCAGTGGAAGATACAGAAGACCAAGCTCAGGCAGCACAAGCTGCGCTGGCCGAAGCTGATGTCGACAATGTGGCTGTGGTTCAGGGGCCGCTGGCCGAGGGGGCGGCAAAGCATGGTCCTTATGACGTGATCCTGATCCAGGGTGGAGTCGAGAGCGTACCAGATGCACTGCTCGATCAGTTGAAGGACGGCGGACGTTTGGTGGCAATTTTTGAAGACGGACGTTTGGGTACGGTGCGTGTTGCTTTAAGGGCCGACGACACTGTGACTTGGCGCTACGCATTTAACGCCGACGCGCCGATTTTGGCTGATTTCAGAAAGTCGGTAGAGTTCGCGCTGTAAGGTGCTGAAAAGACATTTGAAAAAGGATTCGGCGTGAAGCGTCCAGTTGGAAAAAACCTCGTAGCCGCTGCTGTAAGTATGGTGCTTGCTACAACGGCCTCTGCTGAAACACTGACGGATACGCTGGTTGCCACGTATCGCAGCTCTGGTTTGATCGATCAGAACCGGGCCGTCCTTCGAGCAGCAGACGAAGATGCAGCGCAGGCCGTCGCCGCGCTACGCCCGGTTTTCAGTTACATTGCATCGTCGACCTATGTGGACAACGTCCAGGGCTCATCGACGACCACAAGCCTCGGGCTGAATGGCGAGATGCTGCTCTATGACTTCGGCCGTTCACAGCTTTCCTTGGACACGGCCAAAGAAACGGTCCTCGCGACACGAGCAGCGCTCGTTGATGTGGAAAACAGCGTCTTGTTTTCTGCTGTCAGCGCGTTCCAATCCGTGCGCCTGGCTCAAGCATCAGTGGAGCTGCGCGAAAACAATGTGCGGCTTCTAAACGAGCAGCTGCGCGCGACCCGAGATCGATTTGAAGTCGGCGAGGTGACACGTACAGATGTATCACTGGCCGAAGCCCGACTGGCTGCCGCCCGAAGCGCGCTTGCAGCTGAACGGGGCGGGTTGGATCGCGCGCGCGAGCAGTACCGGACGGTTGTTGGCACTTATCCGGGCGTCCTTGGGCCGGCACCGGCGATGCCGAGCATCCCGGCAACAGAGGCCGAAGCGCGTGAAGTGGCACGGCGAGAGCAGCCCGCGCTCACGCAGGCCCAGCAGCAGGTGAAGGCCGCTGAACGTGGAGTG
>CAZMRS010000710.1:0-1360 GCA_964568435.1 uncultured Boseongicola sp.
CTTCACAACCAGCTGCGATAACCTTTTCTTCGAACACTTCGCGTGTGCCGTGCTTGGTTCCAGGGATGAAGGCCAGGATATCAGCGTTCGGCAGGTCAGGGTTGAAGTCCGACCACTGTGTGTGCGGGTTGTCGACGAGCTCACCGTTCACCATGACCTTCGGTGCAAGGGCGTTAAAGATGTCAGAAGGCTCAAAGGCGGTGAATGCAGGACCGTTGGTCTGGCTTGCGAATACAATGCCGTCGTAACCGATGCGAACTTCGATGATGTCCGTTACACCGTTATCAGCACAAGCAGCGATTTCACGGTCGCGGATTTTCCGCGATGCGTTTGCAACGTCGATGGTGTTTTCGCCAACACCTTCACAGAAGCGCTTCAAACCTGCAGACGACCCACCAGATTCAACAACAGGTGTTGGAAAGTCAGTGTTGTCGCCAAAGAGTTCAGCAACGATCGAGGCATACGGCAACACAGTAGACGAACCGGCAACCTGAACCTGTTCGCGTGCGGCAGCAGTGGTGGCAGTCACTGCGATAACTGCAAGGGTCGAAACTGCGAGCTTCGAAATCGACATGGAATAATCTCCTAGATACATGACGGCCGCCCCACGCGGCCTTAATGCGTCAGCTAACCGTCTCCACTGAAGCTTTTGCGACAGTTGTGTAACAGTTTTATGACGATGCTCGCTGACGTTCTGGCAGCCTAATAAGCGAGCGACTTCATGTCTGATTTGGTCCTTCAAGCGGCAAGATCACAGTAAAAACAGAACCTTGCCCGAGGGTGCTTTCAATCCGCAGGCGTCCGCGATGGCGGTTGATAATGTGCTTAACGATCGCCAGACCTAACCCCGTGCCTCCAAGCTCCCGAGATCTGTGGCTATCGATTCGAAAAAAGCGCTCTGTAAGACGTGGGATCAAGGTTGGATCGAACCCTTCTCCGTTGTCTTTTACCGACAGACTTGCTGCCGGACCGCGTATCATTGGGTGGTTATCTTCGCGTTCCATCTGGACATGGACCTGCTTGCCGGCGCCGGAATATTTCAATGCATTCTCGACAAGGTTCGTGGCAACTTGTGCGATCTGATCCGCATCCCCAGGAAGCCAAACAGCCTGTTCAAGATCAATCTGACTGATCGCAATCTGCCGCTCCTGCGCCAATGGTTCCAACGCATGAACGACGGAACGCGCAATTGCAGCAAAGTCTACTTCCTCAGATGGGCGAATACGCTCTGTCGCTTCCACTCGATTAAGAGACATCAGGTCTTCAACCAGACGGTTCATCCGTGACGCTTCGCTGTCCATGATTTCCAAGAACCGCGCCTGCGCAGCAGGATCGTCTTTTGCGGCGCCGCGCAGTGTTT
>CAZMRS010000711.1:0-1358 GCA_964568435.1 uncultured Boseongicola sp.
GATCACGGTTCGCGCGGCCCTTGCCGCTGCAGCGTCGGGTTCGGTCGTCCCTGCGCCCAGCACGCCGGCGCTGCCTAGGCTGTTGCCCAGTTCCAACCATGCGCGGCCGAGCGTCCGGGCGGCCTCAGCGTCGGCGGCGGCGAGGTGATCGGCGAAGGCACGGTAGAGCTCGCGCGCCTCGTTCATCGAGCGTTGCGCGGCGGCGGGGTCTGCGGCGGCGACGGCGGTCTGCCGGTCGCGCGCGCCGATTGCGGCGACAAGCGGTCGGGTGTCCAGCGTGCTGAGGGTTTCCAGCCGGTCCAGTGCCCCCGCCGCAAAGGCCGAGCCCCGATAGGGCTTTTCCCACGCAAGGCGGATGTCGTCCCAGGGGACCGGGGCCAGATTGCCCAGAAACAGCGTCAGCCGGTAGGCCGCGGCCTCGGGCAGCCAGGGCGCCTCTTTGGCGGGTGTCGCGGGCACGGGACCGGCCGCCGCCGCCAGCCCGATGGCCGCCGCCAGCACCCTGCCAATAAAACTCCGCTGAACCACGTTCGATTTCCGCTCAAAGTTAGACACGGCTAACATATCTACCCAAAGCAAATAAGTTGTCAATCCGTCGTTGTTGGGGCAGTGTCGCGAAATGACGAACCTTCGGTCAAAGTCCCGTGATGACTTCGCCCCCGGCGATCTTTCGCCCGAAACCCAGGCAGAGGGATTCGCACTGGTGCGGCAGGCCCACGAAAGCGAGATGGCTGAGGACTACGTCGAACTGATCGCCGAACTGATCGAGACCTTCGGCGAGGCGCGTCCGGTCGATATCGCCGAACGGCTGGGGGTCAAGCCGCCGACCGTGACAAAGAACATATCCCGCCTCAAGGCGGCGGGGCTCGTGCGGCGGGAACGCTATCGTTCGGTCTTTCTGACCGATGACGGCCAGCGGCTTGCGGACGAATGCCGCCGCCGGCACCGGATCGTGGTGGCGTTTCTGAAATCCTTCGGGATTGACGACGACACCGCCGAACGCGACGCCGAGGGTATCGAACACCATGTCAGCCGGGAAACGCTGAAAGCATTTGAACGCCATCTGATCGACAAGGGCTGACAAGAGGTTCAGTGCCGAGGTCGAACCTTCATGCGTCGGTCACGGCGGGTGTGATGATCACAGCCGTCATGACCACGGCGAAGCGAAGTATTCAAAAGCGTAGCATTGCCAAGGCGGCGCGGCCCTGCGACCAACATGCCGGGCTTGAGGCGACGCTTCGATGTTTCAACTGCCGTGCTTGTGGCCACGCGCAACCCACGCTTGCTGCAGGAGAAGAAGCAGTACGCCGCTGACCACCGCGACGTCCGAAAGATTGAACGCGGGCCAGTGCCAGTCG
>CAZMRS010000712.1:0-1347 GCA_964568435.1 uncultured Boseongicola sp.
GTCGATTCGGTCGCCACCTTTCATGCGTCCGCCCCCCATATGCACCACACCCATTCCAATTGTGCGTCCATCAAGTCCCGAAATTCGGCCTGTTCCTGGTGCTGGAATATCTCGGATGACGTTCGCCTCTGGCAACTTCTGCCGCCAGGATTGTGAAAATTCTGCCGGTCCGCCCAAGGCTGCAATCATCTGATCGAACTTCTCTGCGGCGGCGCCGCTTGTGAGTGTGTCGCTGAGCTTCCGCGCTGCCTCTTGAACGTCGCTCTCAACTTCGGCCAAAACCAACAATTCAGCGCCCAACGCCAATGTAACATCGAGCAAACGAGAGTTTCTTGGAGCGGTCAAAGCCTGCATGATCTCGGCAATCTCCAGCGCATTGCCCGCCGAAGCCGCAAGCGGCTCATTCATGTCCGTAATCAACGCGGCCGTTTTGCATCCTGCGCCGTTCGACGTTGCAACCAGGGCCTGCGCCAGCGATCGGGCATCTTCCGGCGTCGCCATGAACGCCCCGCTTCCTGTTTTCACATCCAGGATCAACGCATCCAGGCCGGCCGCCAGCTTTTTTGACAGAATGGAGGCGGTAATCAGATCGATGCTTTCAACCGTCGCCGTCACATCACGCACCGCATAGAGCCGCTTGTCCGCTGGAGCCATGTCAGACGCCGCCGATACAATCGCGCACCCTACTTCACCCGTGATCGCGCGGAACCGCGCTTCGCTCACCTCGGTTCTCACTCCTGGAATGGCCTCAAGCTTGTCGAGTGTGCCACCGGTGTGCCCGAGGCCACGGCCCGAGATCATGGGAACAAAAACACCCATTGCTGCCAACATCGGAGCCAGCAAGAGAGACGTGCAGTCTCCTATCCCGCCAGTGGAATGTTTGTCGATGACGGCACCTGGCAGATCCCACGACAGCACATCGCCGGAATCTCGCATAGCAAGCGTCAGCGCCACGCGACCTTCTTCAGAAAGCCCGTTCAGACAGGCCGCCATCGCAAATGCGCCCGCCTGTGCATCAGACACTGCGCCATTGGCCAGCCCACGCGCAAACCAACTCAGCTCCGCCTGAGTTGGCTCGCCCCGCTCCCTAAGCTTTCGAATGATCTGTCTGGCATCCATTGGCTCAAACTGAGTCCATATGGCCCGCGTCAAACGCTCCCGGCAAAAGCTCTTCGACGGCCATTACCAATTCCTGTCCACCTGTAGTCGCCATTGTGACTTTTGACCCGGGTTCCGCGAATTCTTTCAACTTCTGGCGGCAGCCACCGCAAGGCGGCACCGGAGACGAGCTTTCCGCTATCACCGCCGCCTCCACGAACTTGCTTTCTCCCGCGGCAATCATTGCAG
>CAZMRS010000713.1:0-1346 GCA_964568435.1 uncultured Boseongicola sp.
CTTGTTCTTTTTGAACAGGAATTCGATGCCTTTGGTGTTGGCGTCGATGGTCTCCTGCTTGTAGCCGAGCATGGCTTTCCAATCGACCTTCGGCTTGGCGACGCCAAGGCCCATCTTGGAGAAGTTGTGCTCTGCTTCATGCAGCATCTCGGTGGCATGCAAGAGCGCTTTGGACGGGATACAGCCGACGTTCAGGCAGGTGCCGCCCAGCGTCTCGCGCCCCTCGACACAGGCCGTCTTCAGGCCAAGCTGCGCGCAGCGAATGGCGCAGACATAACCGCCGGGGCCGCTTCCGATTACAATGACGTCATAACTAGCCATGGGTGTGTTCCTTTTTAAAGCGGGCGCATGTGGGGGCGCTGCCCCCTACACCCCCCGGGATATTTGGACCAAGAAGAATGCGGGACGGGGCGTTTGTCTTGGCATACCCTGAGATATTTCTGGACAGTCGAAGGTGCAAGATCACTTGGGTTTCCATGTGACGGGAAGGGTGAGCAGGAAGGCCAGCGATGCTACCGTGACAAAGCCAAAGCCAAGGGGAACGCGAAAGAGCCAGTCGACCTGAACGGCGAAGAAAAGGAACAGGGCGACGACGATGAAGATGGCGGCACGTTGTTCCAGCCTGTTCCACGCGGCCCAGGCGGCGGCGAGGAAGGTGAGAGCGGTCAGCCATTCCAGCGGGTCGATGAAGATGGGGAGATCAATGTGGTTGTGGGTTTGGCGCGCGAAGACCGCAGCGTAGGCGGCCAGAACGATGGCGATGGCCGAAGCGGCTTGGTATCGGCGGGGGGGGTTAGTCATTGTCGTCCGGGTTTGACACCTCTGTAATCCGCCTATCCAATGCTGCGCGGATCAATGGGTCGATGTCGGGTAAATCTTTGCTTTTTATGCCTAAATGCTTCTCTGCGTCCAGCGGAATCGTGCGACCGTAATCTTGCTCAAGATCATACAGCCGCTTTAGCAATTCTAACTTCATTGAAGCTATCTCTAGTTTGTCTCGTTCTTCTGCTGATTTCCTTTTCCCGCGCTCAGACACAAAGGTTATCAAGTACTGCAGGAATTCACGGATTTCTCTGAGAGCGGCCGCGAGGCCTACGAGGTCGGTAAAGCCTGGCGATGAATATGAAACCGATCTTACTTCTAAACGATACCGATACTCCGGTCGAATGCGATACCTCCCAAATCCGTAGATGCGACCAAACTCGGGATAGAAATCCCGCTCTTTCGTGAGGCTAAGGTGGTTGTAGAGATCATCTAGCGATTGAAAGAACGCGGCAAAACCCGCCGCGTCCCAGTCTCCATCGAGGTGAATGCGAAGCGTCACCTCACAAATCCATCAACAACCG
>CAZMRS010000714.1:0-1323 GCA_964568435.1 uncultured Boseongicola sp.
AGCAACTCGAGTAATTGAACCAAGCCTGCCAACAAGCACGCGTTGTCATTGCTTCGTTCGGGGCATCTGACTCAAATCTCGAAGAAAGACAGGCAATCAATGGCTTCGCGATACAAGGCGGAACTCACTAGATCTGAAGAGGCCTATCGATCAGCGATTAGTGCTGACATCTCGGAGCTACGCAGGGTTGTAGACCGTTGGCTTGACCAACCTATGCTCATGGTCGGTTCTGGCGGTTCATACTCGGTAGCGAGCTTTGCTGCCCAGATTCACGAAGCCAGAAGCGGCATTCCAGCGAAAGCAGTAACCCCGCTAGAAGTAACCGCGGGCAATTTGCAAGAAGCGGGCGTAGCGTGTTTTTCTGCAAGCGGCCGAAATCGTGACATCGGTGTAGCGTTCAAAACTACCGCTCAGCGAGAACTGTCGCCTCTTTCGGCGCTGGTGCTCAGGGACGAGAGCCCACTTCACGCATTGAATAAGAGATTTCAATATTCGGACGTAGTCGGTATCGCCGCGGATAGCTTCAAAGACGGGTTTTTAGCGGTGGGGTCACTGATCGCATCGTCCATTTTGATTACGCGCGCATATATGGAGAATTCACCTGATGAAGGGGAGCTTCCGCCAACTCTGGAAGAACTGATGCAACTAGCAACCGGAGGCTGGTCTGCCCTGGACATTGCTGAGCAAGCTAAAGAATTGTGCAAGAGCCGAACTGTCAGCGTTCTATTTACAAACTCACTTCGAGCTACTTCAGTAGATTTGGAGTCCCGTTTCGTAGAAGCTGGCTTAGGTAACCTACACGCGGCTGACCTTCGGAACTTCGGTCACGGTCGCCACTTCTGGATGCACAAACACAAGATGACAACCGGCGTTGTCAGTCTGATCGGCGACGGAATGAGCGCTCTTGCAGACAAGACGCTAGACGCATTGCCTCCAGAGATACCGCGCCTTCGAATAGACTTTCACGGGCCAGCACATGTTCAGGCGATAGCGGGGATTACTGCTGGTCTCTACATCAGTCTCGGAGCAGGCGAGGCTGCCGGAATTGATCCGGCCAAGCCCGGCGTGCCAGATTTTGGGCGAAGGCTTTATCGAATTGGGCCAACGCCGCCTCGAATGCCCCAAAAAGAGTTGAACTTCCGGGCATCAATCCTCCGAAAAGGTCTTCCGACTTCAGGAAGCCATATAGCAGATTGGCGCTCGCACTATGACGTATCACTTGCTTCAGTTACCAGTGCCAACATCGAGGGCCTTGTTATGGACTACGATGGCACAATCGCAGACGAGCGCGATCGGTATAGGGTCGGACTAAGTTTACCCATT
>CAZMRS010000715.1:0-1322 GCA_964568435.1 uncultured Boseongicola sp.
GTGCGCACAAAAGCCGAGCCCAATAGCGACGGGACGTTTGCTATCAGCGGGCAAAAGATTTTCATCTCTTGGGGCGACCACGAGCTGGCGGAGAACATCTGCCATCTGGTTCTTGCGCGCCTTCCGGATGCCGCACCGGGAACGAAGGGGATCAGCATGTTTATGGTGCCTAAGTTCTTGCCTGACACCGAAGGTAATATCGGTGCGCGAAACGCTGTGCGAACTGTGAGTCTTGAGCACAAACTTGGCCTCCATGGATCTCCGACGGCGGTCATGGAGTACGACGATGCTACTGGTTGGCTTGTTGGGGCCGAAAGCGGTGGTATGGCAGCGATGTTCACGATGATGAACGCCGCACGCCTTGCTGTTGGATTGCAGGGTGTGGGCGTCGCAGAGGCTGCGACGCAAGCTGCTGTGGCATTTGCTGCCGAGCGCAAGCAGGGCGAAGTGGGCGGCAGAGGCACAATCATCGAGTTTCCCGATGTGCGTCGGATGCTGACGGGTATGAAGGCAGATGTCTTTGCCGCGCGGAGTATCAACTACGCTTGCGCGGTCGCGCTCGATATGGGTCATGCGACGGGCAGCGAGGAATGGTCGGCGCGCGGCGCTTTTCTGACACCGATCGCGAAAGCGTTTGGGTCCGACATAGGGGTCGAGGTGGCCAGCCAAGGCGTGCAGGTGCATGGTGGCATGGGGTACGTGGAAGAAACTGGTGCTGCTCAGTATTTGCGCGACGCCCGGATCACGCCGATCTACGAGGGCACCAACGGCATTCAGGCGATGGATCTGGTGGCCCGAAAAATGAGCGATGATGGCGAAGTTGCGTTCCGACTGCTCGATGAGATCGAGGCAGGGGCCGAAGCTGTGCGTGGCGAGTTCCCTGTGTTGGGAGATGCCGTGTGGAGTGCAGCCGAGAACTTGCGTGAAGCGACGGAGTGGCTTTTGACGCAAGATTTAGATGCGCGGTTTGCTGTGGCAGTGCCGTATTTGCGGGCGTTTGCACGAGTGCTTGGCGGACACTACCACCTGCGTGCTGCATATGCCGTTGAAGGGAAGGGGCCGAGGATGGCCCTGGCGCAGTTTTATATCAACCGATTGTTGCCAGAGCATGACGGATTGTTGAGCCAGGTCCGTGTCGGTGACAAAGGGCTTTACGATCTGAGTGTGGATGCCCTACTTGCCTGATGGCAGATACCCCACGCAAAATTCGTTATCCGTTTGAATCGCCTCCGAAAGAGGGCGAGGCAATTGAAGTTGCGGACGGCATCCTTTGGATGCGGCTGCCGCTGCCGATGGCGCTGGATCATGTGAATGTCTATGCG
>CAZMRS010000716.1:0-761 GCA_964568435.1 uncultured Boseongicola sp.
GGCTTCTCGGTCACCGAACTCGACGTCCGCCGCAAACGCTCGTGGTGGGAACGGCTTCTGGGACGCGCCGCGCCGATGGCGAATTTCGTCGCCCGGTTCGAGGACGTTCAGGGCCAGATCGACAAGATCACCGACAACCTCCTGAACCATGAGCACAAGCTTCTCGAAGACATCAAGTCTCTCGACCAACTCTATGATAAGACGCTCGCTTTTTATGATGAACTGGCGTTGTACATCGCTGCCGGCGAAGAAAAACTTGAACGCTTGGACAGCACTGAAATTCCGGCGAAGGAAGCTGAAGTCGCTGAGGCTCCGGAAGAACAAGGGGTGATGAAAGCGCAGGAACTGCGCGACTTGCGCGCGGCCCGTGACGATCTTGAACGCCGTGTTCACGACCTAAAGCTCACGCGTCAGGTCACTATGCAGTCACTCCCTTCTATTCGGTTGGTGCAGGAAAACGACAAATCGCTTGTAACCAAGATCAATTCAACACTGGTGAACACGGTGCCGCTTTGGGAAACCCAATTGGCCCAGGCAGTCACAATTCAACGGTCTGCTGAGGCCGCAGAGGCAGTGCGTGATGCAAATAATCTCACAAACGAACTTCTCACCGCGAACGCCAAGAACCTTCGCGAAGCCAACAAGACCATACGGGAAGAGATGGAGCGCGGTGTTTTCGATATTGAAGCCGTAAAAGAAGCAAACGCGGAACTGATCGCAACAATCGAGGAAAGCCTTAGCCGCCATCCGCATAGCCCGTA
>CAZMRS010000716.1:771-1321 GCA_964568435.1 uncultured Boseongicola sp.
GAAAGCCTCCAGATTGCGGACGAAGGCAAAGCAAAACGCGCTGCTGCCGAGGAAGACCTGCAAAAAATGGAAGCCGAGCTGAAGACCACGTTGGCAGCCGCAAAAGCTCGCAAAGATGGGGTCGGCACAAATTCTGGTGAAAGTGTTCCCGACTAATCGATGCCTCAGCGGTTCGTAGCCCTTTGTATGTTTCCTCTGCTGGCGGCCTGTGCTGATTTTGCGGGCACAGGCCAATTAACGATTGGCGCACCAGCATCCGGTGAGCCTCTTCTGGCCGAGACCACGCGATCTCAGTCCAGCTTTGAGGTAGAAGCCTTTTTCACTCGGGTGGAGACGAACCTTCTGGCACGCGGACTATTGCGGGCGGACGGCGGCGGTCCCGATTCGCCGTTTACAGATGAGATGCTCGCACGAAACTTCGAGAACTTGGCCTTCAGCGAAGAGTTCAGCAGTTCTCAAGGGCAAATAATCCGTCGATCGGCCGAAAGCACACTTCATAGATGGGCCACGCGAGTTCGCGTCGAACCTATCATCGGACCATCAGTTAGTG
>CAZMRS010000717.1:0-1318 GCA_964568435.1 uncultured Boseongicola sp.
CAGTTCGATACGATGGACATTCACGTGCACGTGCCTGACGGCGCGACACCGAAGGATGGGCCGTCAGCTGGTCTTGCGATGGTGACGTCGATTGTCTCGGTTCTGACCAAGATCCCTGTTCGCAAGGATATTGCGATGACGGGCGAGGTGTCGTTGCGCGGTAATGCAATGCCAATCGGCGGACTGAAAGAGAAACTTCTGGCTGCCTTGCGGGGTGGTATCAAGACGGTGCTGATCCCGGAAGAGAACGAGAAAGACCTTTCGGACATTCCGGACAACGTGAAAGAGGGCCTTGAGATCATCGTGGTGAGCCACGTGAGCGAGGTTCTGAAGCACGCGCTGGTCCGCGAGCCTGAGGCGATCGAATGGGACGAGGCCGCAGAAGAAGCCGCGGCTGCCCAGCGTGCCATCGAAGCCGGGCGTGGATCGTCGGGTACCGTAGCGCACTGATTTTAAGCGATAAAACTGCAAGAAGGGCGTGCCATATGGCGCGCCCTTTTCCGTTGGACTTAAGCCTCTCGAGCATTTGCTTGTGCCGGGTTGCAGCCCGGACTACGACGGCCGGAAGGGAGAATGTGCTGCGATGACATTGCCGGAGCTTTACATTTTGCGCCACGGCGAGACCGAGTGGAACCAGGCGGGCCGCTGGCAGGGGCACCTGGATTCGCCGTTGACCGAAAAGGGGCGTGCACAAGCGGCTGATATGGGGGCGCTGTTGAAAGCCGAGGGTGTTGGGTCGTCGCAAGGGTATCGCGCCCTCGTCAGCCCGCAGGCTCGGGCGCGGGTAACGGCCGAGATCGCATTGGAAGGGTTGGGGCTGACCATAGAGGTTGTCGATGACCTTCGCGAGATTCTCGTCGGAGAGTGGACGGGACTTTCGATGACGGAGATGCGGACGGGTTGGCCTGAGTTGGCTGTCGACCATTGGCTCGATGCGTACCGCAATGCGCCGGGTGGCGAAGGGCTTGAAAGCGTTTGGGAACGTGCAGGCCGTGTCCTTGAGAGTTTGGACGGACCAGCCGTGATTGTGACGCACGGGATCACCTCCCGCGCCCTGAGGACGCGGGCGATGGGTTACTCACTTGAACGCCTAGAAGAACTGCCGGGCGGGCAGGGTGTCGTGCATCACATTTCCGGTGGTGTGCATCGAACGCTTTGAGCGCTGGCGAGCCGCTCGAAATGCTCGCTTAGCGCCAATGTGTCAATCTCGGCGGAGACGTCGCGGCAGAGCGGTCCACAACCGGTTGGTCGCGCGAAGAAAGCTTTGAGGCGTTGAAGGATCACCATTGGTTAAGCCTTTGTAGCTCGGGGAGTTCAG
>CAZMRS010000718.1:0-1317 GCA_964568435.1 uncultured Boseongicola sp.
AGGTCCGCACCAAAGCCCGCTTCCGTCACAACGAAATCGGCCAGCTTCAAAGCGGTCGTCGTCGCGATGACCGAATTACAACCGTGAGCGATGTTCGCGAACGGTCCGCCGTGCACAAACGCTGGGTTGTTTTCGAGTGTCTGCACGAGGTTCGGCTGCATCGCGTCTTTCAGAAGCACCGTCATCGCGCCGTCTGCCTTGATGTCGCGCGCATAGATCGGCGAGCGATCTCGGCGGTAGGCCACGATCATGTCGCCAAGACGCTTCTCAAGGTCCTTAAGATCGGTCGCGAGACACAGGATCGCCATAACCTCGGATGCAACCGTGATGTCAAAGCCGGTTTGACGTGGGAAGCCATTGGCCACACCGCCGAGAGACGTAACCGTGTCACGCAACGCGCGGTCGTTCATGTCGAGAACGCGCTTCCAGGTGACGCGGCGCTCGTCGATCTCAAGACTGTTGCCCCAATAGATGTGGTTGTCGATCATTGCCGACAGCAGGTTGTGCGCGGCTGTGATCGCGTGGAAGTCGCCGGTGAAATGAAGGTTCATGTCCTCCATCGGAACGATCTGCGCATAGCCACCACCAGCAGCGCCGCCCTTCATCCCAAAGTTCGGCCCAAGCGATGCTTCGCGGATACAAACGGATGTCTTTTTGCCGATGCGGTTCAGACCGTCGCCAAGGCCGACGGTCGTCGTCGTTTTGCCCTCACCAGCAGGTGTCGGATTGATTGCAGTAACCAGGATCAACTTGCCTTTCGCCTTGTCACCCAAACCGGAAATAAACGACTGGCTGACTTTCGCCTTATCGTGACCAAAGGGGATAAGATCGGCCTCACCAATCCCAAGTTTTGCTCCGATTTCCATGATCGGTTGTTTGTTGGCTTCACGCGCAATCTCAATGTCGGTTTTGTAGGCCATAGTCCCGTCTTCCCTTCCCTGACTTCCGCCGGTTGGCGCCTATCCCGCTATACGCCTGCCAGCTCACGGCGAAAGCGCCATTTTCGACATTTCCGACGTCGGTTGCGTCGAAGCTCGGAACCCTGCGGGGCCTATCGGAAACTTTAGGCGCTTTTTCGGTCCAAAAGGACCGGTTCCCAGCCTCTTTGGTCCGGAACATGCAGCCGCACATCGTCGCCAACCGAAAGCGTGCCCTCGCGTTCCACCCATGCCGTCACGCCACGTCGCCCTTTGGCTGCCGACTTAAAGCTCTTACCCGCTCCGGGAAGGAACCGGTCGATGATCGGCGCTGGCAAATGACAAGGGCGATTCTGCATGTCGACGGTCAGCGTTGCGCCACTCGCAAACTGCAGACGAG
>CAZMRS010000719.1:0-1310 GCA_964568435.1 uncultured Boseongicola sp.
GCTCATCTCTCCGAACCTTGGTGTTCTGCGGAACTATAACAATCAAAAGGCCAAGGATCTTCTGGGGATGCAGTTCAAACCTGCCGAAGAGGCAGTCCTTGCCAGCGCAGAGTCCGTTAAACAGCTCGGACTGGTCTGAGTGACCGGTGGAAGCAATTTGGCAAAGACAAGCGGACATCGGCGCGAGTTCCGCGAATGCCCGCTTCGTCCCGCAACGCGGTCATTCGAGGTTCATCATGTCAATGTCTGCTCTGCGGACGAAGCGGTAGTAGTATTCGCCAATTTCTGATACAGTTCTCGTTACTGTACGAGGCAAAGCGATGACGAATACAGCGGAAGCTCCTCTACGAGTGTACGAGGACATAATCACGGACTCGCGCCGATGGGCGAGTTTCAAGCCGCGCTCAACTGACGTTATCGTCTCAACGCCTTCAAAGTCTGGTACTACGTGGATGCAAGGGATACTTGCGCTCTTGTTCACTGGTGATCCCGAAGTGAACGTGCAGCCTTCTCAGAACGCCCCTTGGTTCGATAACAACGGCGATACGATTGAAGAACTGAACAAGCGTCTGGAATCGCAGACAGGGCGGCGTCAGGTAAAGACCCATACACCGTTGGACGGAGTGCCAGTTTGGCCTGATGTCCGCTATATAACTGTATATCGGCACCCAATCGACGTTCATTTTTCGGTACGACGTCATATTGCCAACTACAGGCCGGAGATCGTCGAAGAGATGGGGCTCGACATGACTTTGTTTCCCGACGATCCGAGGAAGAGCTTCCACATATTTCTCGAGGCGGACTATCTCGATCATTCAAGTTTGTCGGCCATTATCGCTCATTTTAGAGCCACACTTGCGCAACTGCCCAAGGAGAACCTGCTCTGCCTGCACTATGCCGATATGCAACGGGATTTGGCCGCCGTGATGAGCCGTGTTGCAGGGCATATCAGTGTCGATCACTCCCCGACGATCATGGAAGCGCTGGTCAAGGCAGCGACGTTTGACAACATGAAACGAAACGTAGACCGGTTCGGGATCGTTGCAGGGCACGATTTCTGGAGAAAGGACACCGACTTCTTTCACAGCGGAACCTCGCGCAAATGGGAAGGTGTTCTGACTGACGCGGACTTGGCAGACTACAATAATGCGATCTCAAGACTCCTGGGTCACGACGCCCGTGCTTGGCTTGAGTGGGGTGGTAATCTGGAAAGTACTCTGTGACCGCTTCGCGGACAAAGCGAGCTTTCGCAGCGTATGCCCCAAGGTCGGCTTCTGACTTATTGGCGCGAGATAGATTTCAGCCCAAGA
>CAZMRS010000720.1:0-1306 GCA_964568435.1 uncultured Boseongicola sp.
GCGCTTTACCCTGCTGTTTTTATTGTCATTCTTCCTGACCGCTGTCTGGTCGATTTGGGTGCTGGTCTTTTATTCACTGAGGGACAGGCGATGATCCGGCTGGATGAAGTGACCAAGACATTCCGGGCCGATGGTGTGGTGAAAACCATTGCGGATCGGGTGTCATTGACCTTTGGCGACACCGGCGCGGTTGCGCTTGTCGGGCGAAACGGGGCTGGAAAATCCAGTTTGCTGAAGCTGATCGCAGGGACGATGCGGCCGACGTCGGGACGGATCGTGACCGACGGGCTTGTCTCGTGGCCCATCGGGTTTGCAGGGAGCTTTCATGCGGACTTAAGTGGGATGCAAAACACGCGGTTTGTGGCGCGGGTCTATGGCGTTGATACGGATCAGCTGGAAGCCTTCGTACATGACATGGCCGAGCTTGGGGATTACTTCTATTTGCCGTTCCGGACGTATTCCTCGGGCATGCGGGCGCGGCTTGCCTTCGCTGTGTCCATGGGCATCGACTTCGACACCTACCTGATTGATGAGGTGACGAGCGTGGGCGACGCCGCGTTTCGCGAAAAATCCGAAGCCGTCCTGGAGGAACGCATTGCGGATCGCGCCGCGATTGTGGTGTCGCACAACCTGCCGCTTTTGGCGCGGATGTGCTCGGCCGCGGTGCTGATCGAAGGCGGTAAAGCGACGTGGTTTGACGATGTGGACGCGTGTATCGACGCCCATCGCAAGATGTTGGCGCCGGCTTAATCTTCGGTTTTCGGTGGTGCGCCGCCTTCGAAAATATTGGGAGCGGAATAACTGATTGCGTCTTCCTGCATTTCGAGGTGGAGGCCGTCGCCTGTAAAGGGGTGCGCGCGGGCGAGGTCTTCGTCGACGTCGATGCCGAGGCCTGGCGCGTCGGGCGCGCTGATGTAGCCGTCTTCGACTGAAATCGCGTTCTTTATCAGAGCTTTGTGGAAGTCGGTTTCTATCGTTTCCGCGATGAGGATGTTGGGAATGGATGTCGCGAAATGGATGTTTGCGGCCCATTCGACCGGGCCTGCGTAGAGGTGTGGGGCCATTTGGGCGTTGTACGTCTCGGCGAGGATGGCGATTTTCTTGGCTTCCCAAATGCCGCCTGCGCGGCCCAAGGCGGGTTGCAGGATGGAGGCGGCGCCGGTGGCGAGGACGGCGGCGAATTCGGTTTTGGTGGTGAGCCGTTCGCCGGTGGCGATCGGGATGGATGTGGCGCGGGCGACCTCGGCCATGGAGGCAGGATTGTCAGGCGGCACGGGTTCTTCGTACCAGAGCGGATCGTAAGCTT
>CAZMRS010000721.1:0-1304 GCA_964568435.1 uncultured Boseongicola sp.
TATGTATTCCATCGTCAAGCCTTCCTCAGCGGCTTGCAAATGCGGATCACCGGTTCCGCCCCACCAGACATCTCCTTTCGGATTGGATGACTCAGCACGGATTTGCGCAAATGTCTCACCCGAGGACTTGCGGGTCATATCGACATCAATGCCTGTGGCGTCTTCAAAGCTTCGCGCCATTAGCTGACACCAGTCCTCCTGGGCCGAGCAATAAAGTGTGAGACTGTCAGCGTAAGAGACGCCCGCCGAAACTGTCAGAGCGAGCATCGAACTTGCGATTGTGGTCGTGATTTTTTTCATGGTTTCCCCCCTTTTTTGTATTTCAAACTGAACATTGCTTCCTCATTTTGGCAACAAAATTCGCTTCTTACGAGATAGATCAGTAGTCGGCGGCCGAATTTGGACTGCAACAAACCAATGTGTGGGCCAGAATAACGGTCTAGTTTTCAGAAGTTTACCCCGAGACCAGCCCTCGCTCGTTTTCATAAAGTGCCGGTACAGAAAGTCCTTGATCGACTTTGACAAATCAGCGATTTGACCGACCGAGATGGACGCACTCCACCACGATAGCGAGGGCATTCAAAGTGTTCCTTACCAGCTCTGGGAAGAGCTCATCGTCGCGCGCGGCTATCGAGGAATCGTGTTCGATTGCGATGGTACTTTGGTTGAAAGTGCAGAGGCACATTTCAATGCCTTTCGAGACGCGACTTCGGCGCAAGGACAAGCACTTGACGAAGACTGGTACTTACAGAGGACCGGTTTAGACCGACGCTCGTTACTGTCGGAATTTGCTTTGTCAGTTGGGTCCGAATTTGATGTCCCTCGGGCCGTGGAACACAGCATTTCTGCATTCAAGGATCATGTTCACCTTGTGCGCCCGGTCGGGCACACCTCGGAATTTCTCCTGCGCATTTCAAATGAACTCTCAGTGGCTGTGGGTACAAACGCCGAGGCTGAAGTGGCTAGGGCCTCGCTGACCGCCACCGGACTTATCGAATTCATTCAAGTTGTGGTCAGCATTTCGGATGGATTACCGCCAAAGCCCTCTCCTGATATTTTTGCGACGGCTGCCAAAAAGCTAGACTGTGACCCGCACTCGACTTTGGTGATAGAGGATTCCGAACAAGGAGTTGCGGCCGCGAGAGCGGCAGGCATGAATGTCTTGCTTGTCTCAGCATGATCTGAGCAATCCCGTCTAAGCCATCGTCCGCCTTGGGCTCCAAGCCGGGTTTCGCTGTGATTTAAGTCTAATGACCGCTTTGCGGGGCGGTCTCAATGGATCGACGCAACACTTCACTTTGAGA
>CAZMRS010000722.1:0-1304 GCA_964568435.1 uncultured Boseongicola sp.
TGTCTGGCAGGGGACGCAGTTCTGGAAATTGATGCCAAAGTTGTTATCCACCACCTCGTACACGCGAGCAGGGCAATAGCGCTGCGCTGGCTCAGCGTATTTCGGCAGGTTTACATCAATTGGCACGCTCGAATCGACGAGTTTCAAGTGCGCGGGTTGGCTTTCCTCGTGGTTCGTCATCGAGAAACTGACGTTGGTCAGGCGGTCAAAGCTCAGTTTCCCATCCGGCTTTGGATAGTCGATTGGCTTGAACCTCGACGCTTCGCCTGTGCTCGCTGCATCCGACTTGCCGTGGCTGACCGTTCCCAGCAGCGAGAAGCCGAGTGTGTTTGTCCACATATCGAAGCCACCAAGCGTCAAGGATGCCAAGAGGCCACGCCTGGACCAGAGTGGCTTCACATTGCGCACTTTCTTCAGGTCCTGGCCAACAGGGCCTTCCTTGAGTTCGGTCATGTAACCGTCGAGGACATCGCCGGAGCGGCCACCTTGAATAGCTTCATACGCGTGTTCTGCCGCAGCCTTTCCAGAGAGCATGGCGTTGTGATTGCCCTTGATGCGCGGAACGTTGACGAGGCCTACGGAACACCCGAGCAAAGCGCCACCGGGAAACGCTGCTTCCGGCATCGACTGATAGCCGCCCTCGGTAATAGCGCGCGCGCCGTAAGCCACGCGCTTTCCGCCTTCCAGCAGCTTGGCCACCATGGGATGATGCTTGAAGCGCTGGAATTCCATGTACGGGAACAGGTGCGGGTTCTGGTAGTTCAGGTGAACCACGAACCCGACATACACCTGGTTGTTGTCGAGGTGATAGATGAAGGATCCGCCGCCTGCGTTTTTGCCCAAAGGCCAACCCATCGTGTGGGTCACGCTGCCTTCGCGGTGCTTCTCTGGGTCGATCTCCCAGATTTCTTTCATGCCGAGGCCGTATTTCTGCGGCTCGGCATTCTTGTCGAGTTCGTACTTGGCGATCACCTGTTTGGAGAGTGACCCACGGACGCCTTCGCCCAAGAAGACGTACTTGCCGTGAAGTTCCATTCCCGGTTCATAACCGTCGCTCGGCGTGCCGTCGGCGTTCAGACCAAACTCACCGGCAACTACGCCTTTGACTTCACCGTTCTCGCCATAGACCAGCTCGGAGCAGGCCATACCGGGGAAAATCTCGACGCCCATCTCCTCGGCCTGCTCGGCCATCCAGCGGCACACGTTGCCCATGGAGACGATGTAGTTGCCGTGATTGTTCATCAGTGGCGGCATCGGCGCGTTTGGAATGCGGATCTGACCGGCTTCGCCCAGCATGTAGAAGT
>CAZMRS010000723.1:0-1297 GCA_964568435.1 uncultured Boseongicola sp.
GGCGGCGAGCACTCGGGTCATCACACGCCAAATCACAACGGCGAGGACGCTCCTAGCGACCAGGATCCCAACTAAAAAGCTCGCCCTGCATCGTTGCCGTGTCCGTTCCGGGAAGACCCAATCATCCCAGTGCTCGCAGACGCAGGAGCGACATTGTTGGTGGGCTGCTCATGGCGCCGATAGATACGCCTTCACAAGGCGGATGCAGCGTGCGGCATACCTGCTGCGTCGGGTTGGCTTCAAGCGGTTATAACGGTTTCTCCGTTCGATACCACGCACGTCGGATTATTAATCCGGGCGCCGAATTAACCGTGAACGGCCACGGTGACGCCCCTCGGACTGAAGCTTGCTGCAAGCGAGCTCTGGTTGCCTCTTGGCGCAAGAGGCAGCTTCATGTTACTGGTCGTCACCAATTGAGCAGTGTTTATTGTGCCCCGACTGAGAAGCGATGAGATGCATCCGCAGTTCGCCCGGTCATCGAGCATTGAGTACAGAGCAGCGCAGGCAGAATGACTTGGGTTCGGAAGATATCAGCCATCCTTAAGTCGACGCTATTTGGCGGACGACTTCGACACGTATCGACTTGGCTCCTATCGGTTGTCGTCTTATTTGGATTGGTAATAGGAGAGCCTGTCGAACTTTCGCCGGCAGGCGACGGTCACTCTGAGAAATCAATCGAGGCCTCCATACTTATTACAGCCTCTGAAACGACCAGTTTCTCCTGTCATCCTGCAACAGCCTGTGCGCCTTTTGTTTTGCCCGCAGACTCGGGCGTCAAAGCAATGTCGTTGGCGGTGATCGGTCTTGGATCTCAAGTCGAGCAGTCACAGATCCTCTTTGGCGGGCCGACAGTGGACCTGCCTCCTCCTCGACGCCAACTCTGAACGAACTCCCGATCGGACAGTGCGATAGTCGTGAGTAGGCTGACGACTTCCCTGACGGCATGATGTGACACAATGCGCAGGCGGCGCCACAAGTTGGCGACCCTCCAACAAGATATCAAAAAACCAAAAACAGGCAGGAAAATGCAATCAAAAAGAACATGCGCTCTGGCGCTTTCGGTTTCGGCTTTCGCGGTGTCGGCATGGGCACATTCAGGGGCGACCGGTGTCGTTCTGGATAGAATGAATGGGATGACGGCGATGCGGGATGCAGTGGCCGAACTGGCGCCGATCATGCAGGGGGCAGTTCCATATGATGCATCCCTCGTCGCCGAAGGCGCGCGCACCATAGCCGCTCGCGCAGGCGACAAGATGCTTTCGCTCTTTCCCGAAAACAGTCTTGAAGGTGTGACCTA
>CAZMRS010000724.1:0-1293 GCA_964568435.1 uncultured Boseongicola sp.
AGGAGGGAAGCGTGTGTCGTTCAGCTTAATCACGTGCCAACCAAACTGCGTCTGCACGGGAGTGGAAATGGCTCCCGGCTCCATGGCAACCACCGCGGCTTCAAAAGGAGCCACCATCTGCCCCAGGCCGAACCATCCAAGATCGCCACCGCTTGGTCCGGACGGGCCGGTGGATTTCTCCTGCGCCACGGTTGCAAAATCCGCTCCACCTTCAAGTTCTTCGACAATTGCCAGAGCCTCTTCTTCCGTCGCAACAAGGATATGCGCTGCGTTGAACTCGCTGGCGGATCCGCCGTCGATGTACGTTTCCTGATAGGCGGCCTCAACAGCTTCTTCGGTGACCACGGCTTCCGAAATGGTTTGGATGACTTCACTTGCTTTCAGGGCGCGTTCTTCGTTCTCAAGTGAGGCCAGACTTCCGGGCGACAGCTGTTCGATCGACTCACCAAGGAGTGTCTGTTGCACGAGCTGATCGAGAATACCTTCAAACAGGACCTCTCCGGGCAGCGACTGATACTGCGCGGGAAGGCGCTGTTTCAGCACGATCATGTGTGCAAGCGTAATGTCCGTTCCGTTTACAGTCGCAACGACAGTGTCTGCGGACGCATGTTCTTCCGCTGCAACAGGTGCCGATAGGGCAAAAAGTGCAACACATGCGGCGGAAAGTGTTTGTTTGAAAGCCATTCTTTATCCTCTCTCGGTGCCGTGACGGTAGGCAACGTTGACAGTGCGAAACCGCACGCTTACATCGCCTTAATCGCGGGTGAGCAATTTCGTTTCGCCCTTCTATGGCGGGCCAGAGTTACGGGCAAGCGGAACTTCTCACACGTTCTCGTCAGACACGCAGAGATAGGTTGGTCGATATGCTTGGATTCGGAACGATTGCTAAAAGGGTCTTTGGGACAACCAACGACCGGCAGATCAAGGGAACGCGGTCGACGATTGACCAGATCAACGCTCTTGAGCCCGTATTCGAAGCGCTGGATGACGCGGGCCTTATTGCCAAAACAGCCGAGCTGAAAGAACGCGTCGCAGGTGGCGAAAGTCTTGAAGACGTCCTGCCAGAAGCCTTTGCCAATTGCCGCGAGGCTGCCAAACGAGCGCTGGGCTTGCGGGCCTTTGACGTGCAGATGATCGGCGGCATGATGATGCATCAAGGCAATATCGCCGAGATGAAGACCGGCGAGGGCAAAACGCTTGTGGCAACCTTCCCGGCGTACCTGAATGCTCTCACAGGTGGCGCGGTTCATATCGTCACGGTCAACGACTACCTTGTACGCCGTGATGCGGCCT
>CAZMRS010000725.1:0-1290 GCA_964568435.1 uncultured Boseongicola sp.
AAGACCTTGGAGATCGCGCTCAGCTTTTCGAAGTCGTCGAGACGGACGCGGGAACAGAGGTCCGTTCATGACAATTTCGTTGGTGGACGCCGCGCTTTACGCAGGCGCGTTATTTATCCTTTTCCTAACTCCAGGCCCAGTTTGGGTGGCCCTCATCGCACGCGCTATGTCGGGCGGTTTCAGGGCCGCTTGGCCTTTGGCTATGGGAGTTGTGGTCGGCGATGTCGTCTGGCCGCTCATCGCCATTCTTGGCGTCTCATGGATCGTGTCGACGTTCACAGGGTTTATGCTCGTCCTGAAGTGGGTCGCTTCAATCATGTTCGTGACAATGGGCGTGCTTCTCATTCGCGGTGCGGACAAAGAAATCGCGAAAGACAGCCGCTTGACGAAACCAGGGATGTGGGCGGGTTTTATTGCCGGCGTTGCTGTAATCCTCAGCAATCCAAAAGCGGTCTTGTTTTACATGGGGGTCTTGCCCGGTTTCTTCGACCTGACGCAACTGACAGCTGGGGACATTGCTACCATTTGCGCGCTTTCGTTTGTGGTGCCCCTCGTTGGCAACCTCATCCTTGCCGCATTTGTCGACCGGGCACGTCGATTACTCAAATCTCCGGCCGCTTTGAAGCGCTTGAACACGGCGTCTGGTGTGCTGTTGATTTTGGTCGGATTGATCATTCCCGTCACATGAAGATCTAGCTCAGAGTGTCGGGTCGTGCAGACACTAAATATTGTGGTCTGGGCGTGACATAAGGGCCGAAAACAGCTATAAAATGTGGGAAAAGAACAAGGAATTCCCGCATGGCGGAACCGGTCGAGCCTCAAGGCGAGTATGGCGCCGATTCAATTAAAGTTCTCAAAGGCTTAGAGGCAGTCAGAAAGCGCCCCGGAATGTACATCGGGGACACGGACGACGGCTCTGGTCTGCACCATATGGTGTACGAGGTTGTGGACAACGGAATTGACGAGGCTTTGGCGGGGCACGCCGATGCGGTTTCGGTTACGATCCATGCTGATGACAGCGTTTCGGTCAGCGACAACGGTCGCGGAATCCCGGTCGATATTCACCCGGAAGAGGGAGTATCGGCGGCTGAAGTGATTATGACCCAGTTGCACGCCGGCGGTAAATTTGACCAGAACTCCTACAAAGTGTCAGGCGGTCTGCATGGCGTCGGTGTTTCGGTGGTGAACGCGCTTTCCGACTGGCTGGAGCTTCGCATCTGGCGTGACGGAAAAGAGCATGTCGCACGCTTTGAGGGCGGCGAGACGGTTGACCACCTTAAAGTGGTCGGT
>CAZMRS010000726.1:0-1283 GCA_964568435.1 uncultured Boseongicola sp.
TCGCCCGCGATCACCCAACCCAGATAGGCCAGAGACAGGAACTGTACGTATCGCAAAATGCCGAAGTCAGTTTTGGAGAACCACTGTCTGTTCTCCACCCGCCAGTCACGCGCCCAGTCGAATCCGAATTCGCGCACACCGATGTTTGAGAGCGGAATGTTCGCGACCACGATGAACGCGGTAAGCACAATCAACCAAGCTTTAACTGGCGGTTTCGGTATCCAGCCGCGCATGAGAGCAAAACCGGTAAAAAAGACGAGCTGCCATCCGAAGGGGTTGAGGAACCAACGCCTTTGCCAGTTGTCGCTCCCGACCCAAGGTTCGGCGGTGAAATTCAGATAAGGCAAGCCGAGCGCTTCGGTCCACGCGCGCTGAGCAAAGAACCAAAGGACGATGGATGCCGCCACGACCAGCCCGAATTGCACCCTTTGCAGCAGAATGACCAAGGGCATCATGGCGAGGATGACCATGTACATCGGTAGAATATCGAAGAGGTTCGGCACCCATTGCAGCGTCATGAAACTGAACAGGATGTTGGGATTTTCCCAATGCTCCCCTTCAACGAAGAGCATCCAGAGGTTGAGATTGCCCCAGTAGTTCCTGTCATTCACGTCGAGGTCGGTGAAGTACACGACCAAGGCGACCGTGGCGAAGAAAAGCCCCACATGCGCCCAGTAGACTTGCCAGACACGGTAGGCGACACGAGCGCTTCCAAGCAGCCAGCCCGCGCGATCAAAGGTCAGGCCAAATGCGATCGCACTTGCCATGCCGGAGCAGAATACGAACATCTCGGTTGCATCGGAAAATCCCCACCGCGCAGGGATCCAGAGTGTAATCCAGTTCCCAGGGGTATGCGCAAACAGAATAATGAACATCGCGATGCCGCGGAAGAAATCCAGCCGAATGTCACGGACTCTGGTTTGCGCCCCTGGAGGCTGAGCAGCAGGTGATGCGCTGACATTTTCGAAAGTAGGATCTGCCAAAGTCATCCAATCTGTCCGGGTCTACTCTGCGGCTGTGGAGGATGCGGAAAAGGATTGCAACTCTGCAAGTTGCGCCAGACGGCTTGCCGCAAAGGCGTCCTCTGCTCCATCGCGCACGGTGGATCTTGCCCGGATCAGCGTCTCTGTCTAGGCCAACCGCCCGGCGCGAAGCAGGGCGCGGTGCAGCATCTCGGCCCGGTTGGTGGCCGCCATGAGAACGACCCCGGAGTGCACGTCGAATCCGTCGAGCTCCACCAGCAGCTGGTTGAGGGTCTGCTCGCGCTCTTCGTGAGCCGCTGG
>CAZMRS010000727.1:0-1282 GCA_964568435.1 uncultured Boseongicola sp.
TCACCCTTGACGATCGACTCATAGACCTTGGTCCGGCCCGCCACGTCATCGGACTTCACCGTCAGCATTTCCTGCAGCGTGTAGGCCGCGCCATAGGCTTCCAGCGCCCAGACTTCCATCTCGCCGAAACGCTGGCCGCCGAACTGGGCTTTACCACCCAGAGGCTGCTGCGTGACAAGGCTGTAAGGCCCGGTGGAACGCGCGTGGATCTTGTCATCAACCAGGTGGTGCAGCTTCAAGAGGTACTTGATGCCAACAGTCACCTTCCGCGAGAACTGCTCGCCGGTGCGTCCGTCGAACAAGTCCGACTGACCGCTTTCGCTAAAGCCTGCACGGGTCAGCGCATCGTTCACGTCAGCTTCCTTGGCACCGTCAAAGACCGGGGTCGCAATCGGAACACCGCGCGTGGCGTTGCTCGCAACTTCAACCAGACGATCTTCATCAAGACCTTTGATGCCGTCGTCATAGACGTCGTCGCCGTAAGCAATCTTCATCGCGTCACGAACTGGCGTCATGTCGCCCGAACGGCGGTACTCACCAAGAGCTTCGTCAATCTGGATACCCAGACCGCGCGATGCCCAACCCATGTGAGTTTCAAGGATCTGTCCAACGTTCATACGCGACGGCACACCCAGCGGGTTCAGCACGAAATCGACCGGAGTACCGTCTGCGAGGAATGGCATATCCTCCATCGGTACAACTTTCGAGATCACACCTTTGTTGACGTGACGACCAGCAATCTTGTCGGCCGGCTGAAGATTGTGCTTGACGGCTACAAAGAGTTTGGCCATCGTCATTACACCCGGAGGCTAGTCATCGCCGCGGCGCACCTTCTCAACCTTGTCCTCAAAGCGATGATCCAGAGCACGCTTCTGCGCCTCGTACTGCGCGTTCAGGGCTTCGATGGCTTGAGCTTCTTCCTCTTCGGAAATCGCAAGCTGCCACCACTGCCCACGGCTGAGGCTTTCAAGCAGTTCCTCGTCGATCTTCGATTTCGGCTTGACGCCTTTTGGACCCTTCACAGCAACTTTGCCAAGCAGACGATCTTTCAGACGCGCGTAGATGTTACGCTCAAGAATGGCGAGCTCGTCGTCCCGGTCACGGGCCAGACGTTCGACTTCCTCACGCTCGATCTGCAGCGCACGTTCGTCTTTCTCGACGCCGTGACGGTTAAAGACACGAACCTCAACGATCGTACCGAAGTCACCCGGCGGCAAACGCAGCGACGTGTCACGCACGTCAGATGCTTTCTCACCAAAGATAGCGCGCAGAAGCTTTTCTT
>CAZMRS010000728.1:0-1280 GCA_964568435.1 uncultured Boseongicola sp.
TCGCCGCTAGATGGCGAGGTATTGTTGGCGCAGGGCCTCGTCTTCGAGCACTTTTTGCGCACTGTCGTCGTAAACGACGCGTCCGGTGTCGAGGATTACCGCGCGGTCTGCGAGTTTGAGCGCAGCGACTGCGTTTTGTTCCACGATGATCGTGGTGATGCCCTGATCGCGGATGATGTTGAGTGTCTTGGCGATTTCCTGGACGATCACAGGTGCCAGACCCTCATAAGGTTCATCAAGAAGCAGGACCTTGATGTCGCGTGCAAGAGCGCGCGCAATGGCAAGCATCTGCTGTTCACCGCCCGACAGCGTCACGCCGTCCTGGTTTTTGCGTTCACCAAGGCGTGGAAAGAGCGAGTAGATACGCTCCAGCGACCAACCGATAGGAGGTGCGATCTGTGCGAGCTTCAGGTTCTCTTCAACCGTGAGGCCCGGGATGATGCGCCGATCTTCTGGCACCAGCGCAATGCCATTTTGCGAAGCTTCATGGCTGGCCATTTGGTGCAATGGCTTATGGTCGAGCCAGATTTCGCCATGTCGAAGTTCGGGGTTGTCCATTCGGGCGATGGTTCTGAGCGTTGTCGTTTTACCGGCACCGTTTCGGCCCAAGAGGGCGAGGATTTCACCCTCGTGGACGTTAAAGCTCACATCCTGAATGATGTAGCTTTCGCCATAGTAGCTTTCGATGTTCCAAACCGACAGGTAGGCCGGGGCAGTTGCCGCGTTGTTTGCATTCTTGTCGAACGGTTTGTCGTCCAGCATGGTCTTGCTCCCTTATGCGGCGGCTTCGCCGAGGTACGCTACTTGCACCTTCGGGTTGCCTTTGATGTTTTCCGGCGTGTCTTCGACCAGAGGTGTGCCTTGCGCGAGCACTGTGATGCGTTCGGACAGCGAGAAGACCACATGCATATCGTGTTCGATGATGCACATAGTGATGTCGCGCTTTTCCTTGATCTCTTTCAGAAGATCGATGGTGTTGTTGGTGTCGGCCCGCGCCATGCCAGCGGTCGGCTCGTCCAGCAACAACAGGCGCGGCTCCTGTACAAGACACATCGCCATTTCAAGGCGTCGCTTGTCGCCGCGCGACAGCGAGGCGGAGTGCATGTTCCGTTTGTCCGCCATGTTCACGTCTTCCAGCGCATGCATCGCCTTTTCGATCAGCGCCTTCTCGTGGAACGCCTGTTAGAAGGCATGCATCCGGAACGCCCCGTCACGCTTGGCAAAGCAGGGGATCAGCATGTTTTCTTCCACGGTCAGATCGCCGAAAATCTCGGGGGTCT
>CAZMRS010000729.1:0-1277 GCA_964568435.1 uncultured Boseongicola sp.
GGCATTTCAGCGTTGATGGCGTTGAGCGATGCTGTTTCGTCCTGTGGCGACAGCTATCCGAATTTGCGCGCGCCCGCTACGCCTGAAGCTATTCTTGCTGCTGTTGAAAGGGCGCGAGGATGAGCTTCGATCTGTCCAGCATATCATCGGCGACACCCGTGGCGCGCGTGGTCATAGCGGCCATAAAGGGATCGTCACCGCGCGAGGTTGGTGCATCAATGTTGGTTACGGCCGATAACGTATCCGGCACGATTGGGGGCGGGGCACTTGAGTTTGAGGCCATAAGGATCGCGCGGAATGCTTTGGAAGCGCGAAAGGATGGATATCAGACCCACGCTTTGGGCCCGTCGATGGGGCAATGCTGCGGAGGGTCTGTCTCTCTATTGACTGAGATATGGGATGAATCGCGGATCTCAACACTCCAATCTGCTTTGGTTGTCCGACCTCTGCCGGGTGCTCCGAGTATTGAACCTTTGGAGATTAAACGGCTTAAAGCTAGGTTCAGATCGCAAGGACAATTTTCTGGTCCGGGAATTATTGCAGGATGGATGGTAGAAAAGATAGTCCACCCATCTCGCGAGCTATGGATCTGGGGTGCTGGCCATGTCGGGCGCGCCATCACGTCGGTTCTTTCGCCTATGCCTGACCTCAATATAATATGGGCCGACACTGTTATGGATCGTTATCCTGCAGACATCCCAGCAGGTGTGCTACCGCTTACGGCAGAGAACTTGCCTGATCTGGTTAGATACGCACCCGATTTTGCGGAACATCTGGTGCTGACTTACAGCCACGCGTTTGACTTAGAAATTTGTCACAGGCTCCTGCATCACCGGTTCGGACGCCTGGGGCTAATTGGGTCTGCCACCAAGAAGGCGCGGTTCAGATCGCGATTGCGGGATTTAGGCCATTCGATTGAACAAATTGACCGTATTCAATGTCCGATTGGCGATACCAGTCTCGGAAAGGACCCTCAATCGATTGCTATTGGCGTTGCAAACGACATACTGCGTCGGGGTCAGGGGGAAAATATGCAGATCGGAATTCGCGCGTGAATACGCTGCTGGAGGTTGTTGGGCTTCGTAAAGCCTATCCGGGTGTTGTGGCCAATGACAACGTCTCGTTTTCTGTCGGGAAAGGTGAAGTTCATGCGCTGCTGGGCGAGAATGGCGCTGGCAAGTCGACATTGGTGAAGATGGTCTATGGGCTGGTGAAACCTGATGCAGGCCACATGAATTTTGATGGTGATAGCTACGCTCCAGCCAACCCACACCAGG
>CAZMRS010000730.1:0-1269 GCA_964568435.1 uncultured Boseongicola sp.
CTGCGCCGATGACGCCTGTGCCGATGATGATTGCGTCTATGCTGTCGGTCATGGGTTTTCTCCGGATTGCACGGCTTCACAGTAGGCTGCAAAGTCGTCGATTTCTTCTTGGGTTGCACGCTTTCCGGTGAAACCGAAAAGGTAATGCGGGACCATTTTCATGCGTTGTTCAAGAGGTTCTCGCAGGTCAGCGTCGTTATAGCCGTTTTGCATGTAATACAGGATGCGCGCGCGGGTGAGTGCTTCCATCTCCTCATAGCCGTGGCGTTCGAACATGGCTTTTATGGCGGCGATGCGTGCCTCTTCCGAGGCGTGGAGCACGGCCCGGACCTTCTCGGATCGCCGCGCCCAATCGCGGACTGCGAAGTCAAATGGAATTGAGAAAAGTTTTTCATTTACAACGCAGTGAAAGACAAAGTTCACAGATTGGTTTATCGTGTCAGACGCCGTGTTTGCTTTGGCAATAAGGGCAGCGGTGTTGGTTTGCTCCCAATGGTCGAGGAGCGCGTCGAGGAGGTCGGCACGGCTTTTGAAGTACCAGTAAAAGGAAGAGCGGGAGACGCCGAGACGCTCGCTCATCGGAAGGACTTTGACCTGCTCGACGCCGTGGGAGATGAGGATGTCCTTGGCGACGTTCAGCCAGTCTTGCCGCGTGACTTTGATGTTACCGACCAACGGTTCCTTGGACGGGTCGTCGCGGTGAAGAGGGATCGCTTCGGCCATGTCAGCTCACCGGCTCTGCGCCGCCTTCGGCGGTTCGCTTGGCGATGTAATCGGTGAGGGCCGCAGCGCGGTCGGCGTCGATGGTTGGGCCGGGGTCTTCTGCGAGGATGCGCTGCCAAATGTCGGTGGCGCGGGAGGTTGCATCGCGCGCGCCGTTTTCTTCCCACGTCCCGAAGTTCGACCAGTCAGCCACGAGCGGTTCGTAGAACTCGGTCTGGTAGCGGGCCATGGTTTGACCTGCCGCGAAAAAGTGGCCGCCGGGTTGAACCTCGGCCAGCGCGTCGAGTCCAATCTCGGCCTCGCCCGCTTGGGCCTGGGTGCAAAGCTCGGCCACCATTTGCAGGACTTCCATGTCGGTGATGAGCTTCTCGTAGGAGAACGTGAGGCCGCCTTCGAGCCAGCCTGCGGCATGGATGACGACAGTGGCACCGGACATAAGGCAGCCCCAGAGGCCAAACTGGGTTTCATTGGCGGCTTGGGCATCGCCGAGATTTGCGGCAGAGCCTGCCGCAGAGCGCCAAGGCAGTCCGATAAGGCGGGCGAGTT
>CAZMRS010000731.1:0-1268 GCA_964568435.1 uncultured Boseongicola sp.
GTTCTGAACCACTACGGCGGCAACATGGTGAACTCGCTCACCAACGCCGTTCAGTTCGGCCTGCGTGACCGTATGGTCAACGGCAAGAACTTCGAGATCGTTGTTCCACTGTACTCGCGCCTGATGGCACGTGGTGCTGGTGCAAACGTTAAGGGCATCTTCGGTTCTACAAACTGGCACTGGTCGCTGACCGACGAAGGTTCGCAAGCCTTTGTCCGTTCCTTCGGCACGAAGTATGGCTTCCCGCCATCTCAGGCCGCTCACACGGTGTACTGCCAGACGCTGCTTTATGCAGACGCAGTGAACCGCGCTGGTTCGTTCAACCCATGTGCAGTTGCTGAAGCGCTCGAGGACTTTGAGTTCGACGGTCTCGGCAACGGCAAGACGCTCTACCGTGGCGCTGACCACCAGTGCTTCAAAGACGTTCTCGTCGTGAAGGGTAAAGAGAACCCGACTTCCGAGTTCGACCTTCTCGAGAGCGTTGAAGTTACGCCTGTGGAGCAGGTCACATACGCACCGGATCACCCACAAATGGGTGGCGCAGATGCTACTCTGGGCGAATGTAACCCAGGCGCATAAGCCAACTAAACCTGAAAGGGCGGGATACCCCGCCCTTTCACCCCGGCCCTCTTAGTAGAGCCGAATTTCCAAACCACAAAACCTACAGGTGGGGAAAATGGACGCCATTATTCTGCAAACTCTCAACGGCCTGGATAAGGGCTCGGCATACGCGCTGATCGCGCTTGGCCTGACACTTATCTTCGGCACGCTCGGTGTGGTGAACTTCGCCCACGGAGCCCTGTTTATGATTGGCGCCTTTTGCGCGGTTACACTGCAAAGGCTACTCAGCCTCAGCCACGAAGTCGTCGATGAGACACGTACAGACTTCCTTGGCAATCCTTTGAAAGTGGACGTCCCCTACATTTACGACTGGTTTGGAGCGGACGCCGGGCAAGCAATTATCAATTGGTCAGTCCCGCTGGCCATCCTGTTTTCGATCCCAATCATGGTTGCGGTTGGCTTTGCCATGGAACGTGGCTTGATCAAGCACTTCTATAAGCGCCCACATGCCGACCAAATCCTTGTGACCTTTGGCCTTGCCATCGTTCTTCAGGAAATCATCAAATTCTACTACGGCGCGAACCCGATCCCAACGCCTGCCCCACCCGCTTTTGTCGGCTCTTTCGACTTCGGCGCGCTCATTGGAATGGAACCAGGCACAATCATTTATCCCTACTGGCGCCTGATCTACTTCAGCTTTGCAATGA
>CAZMRS010000732.1:0-1260 GCA_964568435.1 uncultured Boseongicola sp.
AGCAGTCTGCCAGTCGAAGTTTCGGCTGACTCGCTTAGCGTAGATCAAGCGACCGGTGAAGCGATATTTGACGGCAACGTTCTTGTTGTCCAAGGTGAAGTGCGCATGTCGGCCGGCAAAGTCACCATCGTTTATGCAACTGACGATGGCGGCGCGGCCAACGGCATCGAGCGGCTGATCGCGTCGGGTGGTGTGACCTTTGTCACCGCAACGGACGCCGCAGAGGCACGGACCGCTGAGTATTCAATCGCAGCTTCCACTGTGACGCTTGAGGGCGACGTTTTGTTGACCCAAGGACCAACTGCTTTGTCGGGTGAGCGCCTGGTGGTCGATCTTGCGACGGGCAACGGCCGCATGGAAGGCCGCGTGCGGACGATCATTGGCGGGAGCAATAACTGATGGGTCCAAAACTCACAGTTGCCGATGGCCAACAGGGATTGAAGATCAAGAACCTGCGCAAGGCCTATCGCAAGCGCGTGGTCATTCGTGACGTGAGCCTTGAATTGAATCGCGGCGAGGTTGTTGCACTTCTCGGACCAAACGGATCTGGCAAGACAACGTGTTTCTATTCCATCGCCGGCCTTGTGATGCCTGACGGTGGTCAGGTGCTTATTGACGGGCAGGATGTGTCGACGTTTCCGATGTATCGCCGTGCCAAGCTTGGGATTGGGTACCTCCCACAGGAGCGATCCATTTTTCAAGGGCTGAACGTTGAAGAAAACATCCTCGCTATTCTCGAGATCGTTGAGAAGGATCGCACCAAGCGGCGCGAACGCCTTGACGAGTTGCTAAACGAGTTCTCAATCGCACATCTGCGCCGGACACCTTCGGTCGCGCTATCTGGTGGTGAGCGTCGTCGATGCGAGATCGCACGCAGTCTTGCAGCAAACCCGAAGTACCTGCTGCTTGACGAACCGTTCCCCGGTGTCGATCCAATCGCCGTCGGCGATATTCGCGATTTGGTCACTGATTTGAAGGACCGTGGCATTGGCGTTCTGATTACTGACCACAACGTGCGGGAAACGCTTGAAATTGTGGATCGCGCATACATCCTCCACGATGGCGGTGTTTTGATGAGCGGCACGGCGGACGAGGTTGTCGCCGACGAGAAAGTTAAGCGCGTTTATCTCGGTGATAGCTTCAGAATCGTTTGAGGTCGGTAATCCCACCATTGACTCCTTAGCTGTTATTGACGCCAAATGGGACCAATGACGGATCAACTGTCGACGACCGACTGCCCAAACAGGCCTCCGAAACCGC
>CAZMRS010000733.1:0-1249 GCA_964568435.1 uncultured Boseongicola sp.
TCTTATCACCGCCCATCTGGGCAATTACGATGTTACTCGAGGCATACTGTCTCGGCAGGGCCTGAAGATCGCCGCGCTCTACAAGCCCATGTCAAACAAGCCGTTCAACCGGCGTTATGTCGAAGCAATTTCCGATATTGCCGAGCCTGTTTTTCCGCTGGGGCGAGCGGGCGTTTCAAACCTTGTCCGGCATCTAAAGTCCGGCGGAGCGATCGGCATTGTCTCCGATGTTGCCAATACCAATGCTCCTGTTCTGTCCTTTTTTGGCAGGCCCACTCATACACCACTGTCTGCCGCAGAGTGGGCGGTGAAGTACGATGCGCTTCTGCTTCCAGTCTTTGCATTGCGCGACAACGACGGTTTGCATTTCCGAATTCACGTGGCGGCGCCCATCCCCCACGGCGAGCCGGACGCCATGATGCAGTCGTATAACGATATCGTCGAAGTGCTGGTGCGCGAGAATATGGATCAGTGGTTCTGGATTCATCGGCGCTGGAAACTCGCGAGCGATGTGCAGGCGTCGTTTGTCTCTGATACCAACGATTCTTAGGGTTTTATGCAGAGCTGCTTTGCTCTAACCTCCAAGCCAAATGGCTAGGAAATATACTGTGCCTAACGATAATTGGGAGGCAATCTATGCGAGCGGGCAGCAGCTGAACCGCCATCCGTTTTCAGAGGTCGTCTCGTTTTTCTATCGCAACTGTCCCGCTCTAAACGACAGGGGGTTGTCTGCGCTTGACGTCGGTTGTGGTTCGGGGGTGCACTCCGATTTTCTGGCGTGTCAGGGTTTTCGGGTTCTGGGCATCGATTTCAGCGCTTCCGCAATTGATGCGGCGCGGCAGGCGCATCCTTCTGACGCCATCACATTCCGCATCGCCGACTTCGCGACTTTCGACCCCGGGGACGAGACTTTTGACATGGTGATTGATCGCTGTGCAACGACCCATTCCTCGGTGCCGACGGCGATTGGTTTTTACCAGCGGCTTCGATCCCGGTTGAACCCCAGAGCGCGGCTTTTCTGGCAGGGTTTTGCTTGGGACAATTCCGGGAGGATGCTGGGCCGGGACATGGGAAATGGAAGCTGGTCGGAATTCACGGGCGGTGTGTTCCAGCCAATAGGGCGGACAGCGTTCTTTACCGAAAAAGACGTTGCCGAAATGTTCGCGGGTTACCGCATATTGGTGTTACGGAATATCTCCGACCGCGATGTCCAAACAGGGTACAATCACACGAGCTGGATTGTGGAGGC
>CAZMRS010000734.1:0-1246 GCA_964568435.1 uncultured Boseongicola sp.
GAGCAGATTCACACCCCGCAGAAGGAACGGAATAACCGTCGCGGGAAGCCCTGCACCGCCTGCGAGCCCAACAGCCGCAACCGAGCCGCCGTACTTCACCTGCCCCAGAACACGCGCCAGCATCGCGCCGCCAACGGCGTCAACGCAGCCTGCCCAAGTCTCTGCTTCCAAGGGACGTTTCACCGTCTCGTTCAGCTCTTCCCGCGCAACCACTCGGGCTGCGCCAAGTCCCATCAGGTAATCACCCGTTTCGGGGCGACCGGTAACACCAGCCACTTCGTAACCAAGGTTGGCAAGGATGGCAGTCGCGACGGAACCAACGCCACCTGCAGCACCAGTGACCAGAACTTCACCCTTGTCCGGGCTAAGACCGTGATCCTCCAGCGCCATAACCGCCAGCATCGCTGTAAACCCAGCCGTTCCAACGGCCATTGCGGATCGTGTCGACAGGCCTTCGGGCAATGGAACAAGCCAATCTGCTTTCACCCGTGCCTTTTCGGCGTACCCGCCCCAATGGGCTTCACCAACGCGCCAGCCCGTCAAAACAACCTTGTCGCCCGGGGAGTAGCGCGGGTCATCCGATGTCTCGACCGTCCCTGCGAAATCGATGCCAGGAACATGCGGATAATTGCGAACCAATCCACCGCCAGGACCAATGCACAGCCCGTCTTTGTAGTTCACTGTCGAGTACTCGACCGCAACCGTCACGTCGCCGTCCGGCAAGTCACTTTCAGGTACGTCCGTGACCTCTGCGTGGGTCTTTCCGTCTTCGTTCTTTTGAACCAGCAACGCGCGCATTTCAGCCATCCCCTCCCTTGGGATTTCAATTGTCTGACATTTAAACTTGCGTACCCGGCCCCGCCCCACTCCGCAACCCAGGCGGACGAGATTTTTTCAGACGGCTTCGGGCATTGCGAAAAGATCCGTGTCGTCCGGCTTGGCCCCCGCCGCCGTCAACATTGCGTGGACTTGGCCACGATGATGCGTTTGGTGGTTGAAGAAATGAACGACACACAGCGCCTTTGACTTTGAAACGTCGCGCTGCAACGCGCCCGAGAACCACGAGAGATCTCCTGAGAGCGCTTCATCACTCAACCCCTCAGCCCACTGAATTATCCTTTCGTCGGCCGAGATGCGTCGCACCTGCAAGTCCTCCCAGTCAGAACACCAATCAGCGCTCCCTGAGATTCCAACGTCCGGCACATCCCAACCGTCAAAGCGGCTCATCCAAATCGTGTCGCCCCAC
>CAZMRS010000735.1:0-1245 GCA_964568435.1 uncultured Boseongicola sp.
AGAGCTTTGCGAACTTTCCCAACCTCGTTGCGCGCGTTCGCTGTAAGTCTCGTTCTCGTGCCCAACCTGGAACCAATCGGTAACCGGCACGTAGCTTGGCTTGGGAAACGCGCCGATGCATGTCGTCGTCAGGGCCATATTGCCGCTTTAGGAGAATTGTTCCTGGATCAGCCGTTCTTCGAGGCCGTGTCCAGGGTCAAATAGCATTCGGTGTTCGATGCTGGTGTCGCTCTGAACTTCAACCCAGCGCACGTCCGGCACCGTTTTGCTATCAGCGTCTGCCATAACCGGCCGCTTTTCCGGATTGAGAACATCAAATCGCACCAAGGCCGACTTTGGCAGAAGCGCGCCACGCCAACGGCGTGGCCGAAATGCGGCAACCGCTGTAAGCGCTAGAACGTCCGCCCCAATCGGCAAGATCGGTCCGTGGGCAGAGTAATTATAGGCCGTCGAACCAGCTGGAGTCGCGACCAGAGCACCGTCGCAAACGAGCTCATCCATCCGCATGCGGCCATCGACGGAAATCTGCAAACGCGCGGCTTGTGGACCGGCTCGCAAAAGAGAGACTTCGTTAATCGCCAGGGCCTCGGTCCCTTCCCCATCGACACTGCCGGCCCTCATTCGCAACGGGTTCAGATTCGCTTCTTCGGCCGCCATAAGCCGCTCTTCAAGATCATCTTCGCTGTACGTGTTCATAAGAAAACCGACCGTGCCGCGATTCATACCGTAAACCGGCTTATTCAGCGGGCGGACTTTCCCAAGTGTCTCCAGCATGAAACCGTCACCGCCAAGTGCGACGATCACATCGGCCTCTGCGGCATCGCACTGGCCGTAACGCGCGGTCAGTGTCTCCATCGCCTCCTTGGCGACGTCCACGTCACTGGCACGAAAAGATATTTTCTTGCGCATGGCATTCCGTCCGACATTGCGTCCAAGGACGATTGCGCGCTCGGATCGGAAACACAAGTGCAGATAGGCTTCACCCGTGACGAGTTCACGCATCAAAACGCCGGTTTCACTGCTTTTCCCATCGCGACTTTGCCGTTATGCACACGCAAGTTTCAAACCTGAGCGAAGGGATAAAGATCCATGAACGCGACGCACCGTGATTCCGGCTTCTTCACTGAAAGCCTTTCAGACCGTGACCCAGAACTGCATCAGGCAATTCGCTCAGAACTCGGTCGGCAGCAGGACGAGATCGAGCTGATCGCATCCGAAAACATCGTGTCCGCAGCCGTAATGGAG
>CAZMRS010000736.1:0-1243 GCA_964568435.1 uncultured Boseongicola sp.
GGTGATACGGACACGTTCTCCGGTATGCAAACCGGCCCCGGTAAAGGTCACAGAAGATTTCAAAGTTGTTTGCACGATAACCTGCTTCTTTTGGCCGGACGTTGCCCCCTTTCCGACGTTTTCTCCCTATGCGGGGCCGTGCACACCCTCAACACAATCATTGCAACAGTCTGAAACATGTCCGTTACAATTGAGCGATTTGCCGCCAAAAGCCGCAACACATCGGAGTATCTATCTAAAATTAAAAGAAAAAAGGCCCGCAGATACCGACCTTTTCCCTGCTGTTTTGTGACGTGACGTCAGTTTGCCTGACGCCGCAGGAACGCTGGAATTTCAATCCGCTCCTGCTCTTCCGGCGCTTGTGAAGGGCTTGCGGGTGCCGAGACACTTGGCTGCTGGCGGGCCGGTTGCGGTTGGCGCTCGCCTGATGGAGCACCGGACATCCGATTGATCAGGTTGTTGATGCCGAAGCGAGGACGCTCCTCCTGTGCCGGTGCTGGCGCAGACGTTGCAGAGGCCGCGGGAGACGCGGTCGCCCGTGCTTCACCCGGCACATGTCCTGCCATGGACCCCGGTGCGCGGCCGGTTACACGTTCCAAACGTGCGAGCGCTTCAGGCGATGGTGTGCCAGGAGCAGGACGCGCGGCTGGTGCCGCTGCAGCTGGCGCTGGCTGTTGAACGGGTGCTGCAGCTGGCATTGGTTCTTGTGCCACTTGCGGCTGATACGCCGGTGGCGGCAGACCGTCATCTGTTGCAGGTGGCATGTCTTCAAAGAGCAGCGGCTCATCTGTTTCAGCAGCCGGTGCAGCCGTGGCCGCGACAGCCGGAGCGGCAGCCGGCACAACAGGTTCTTCAACTGGCGCTGCTGGCTGTTGTGCCAAAGGCTCGGACAGTTTGCGGCGCTGGATCGGTGTGTCGTGAACGTTCGCGTTTGCATCGATGCCTGTCGCCACAACGCTGACGCGCATCGCGCCGTCCATGGATGCATCCAAGGTCGACCCAACGATGATGTTCGCATCTGCATCCACTTCTTCGCGAATGCGATTTGCCGCTTCGTCCAGTTCGAAGAGCGTCAGGTCCTCTGCACCGGTGATGTTGATCAACACTCCCTTCGCACCCTTCAGGCTGATCTCGTCGAGCAGCGGGTTCGCGATGGCCTTTTCGGCAGCTTGGATGGCGCGATCCTCACCGGTTGCTTCGCCCGTCCCCATCATTGCTTTGCCCATCTCGTCCATTACGGCGC
>CAZMRS010000737.1:0-1237 GCA_964568435.1 uncultured Boseongicola sp.
TGCCGATTCAACCGATCGCCGCAACACACTCTTCGAACTTCTCTGCGGGTGAGAAGTAATTCAAGGTCATTCTCGGCCTCTCATTGAGTTCGCGGGCGACGGCGTCGAGATGTTCCTGGGTGTGGACTGAGAGGTCGGTGCCTTTCGGGAAGTACTGTCGAAGAAGACGGTTGGTGTTCTCATTGCTGCCGCGTTGCCACGGGCTGTGCGGGTCGCAGAAGTAGATGTCGAGTTCGGTGGCCAGCGATAGGCTCTTGTGATCGGCCAGTTCTTTGCCGCGGTCCCAGGTCAGCGAGAGGCGCAACTCTCTTGGCAGATGCTGAACCTGTGCGGCCAGCGCCGTTACGACAGTCTGCGTTTCCTTGCCACTGACCTTGGCAAGCATGACGTATCGGGTCCGCCGCTCGACCAGCGTGGCGATGAAGCTGTTCTTTGAACCGGCGATCAGGTCGCCTTCCCAGTGCCCGGGGATGGCGCGATCCTCTACAGAAGCGGGCCGTTCCCGGATCGAGATCGCGTCCTTGATTTGACCAAGGCCGTCCCGCTTGAGGCTGGCGTGCCTAGACCGGCGGATAGCGCGTGTCGACCTGAGATGCGCCAGAAGCTCTTTCTTCAGAACGCCGCGTGCCTGGATGAAAAGGCTTCGATAGATCGTCTCGTGCGACACCCGCGCGCCCTCGTCATCGGGATGCTCGCGCTTCAGCCATCCCGCGATCTGCTGGGGTGACCACTTGCACACGAGCTTCTCTGCAATTGTCTGACAGAGCGCGGGCCGGTTCGCCAGCTTGCAAAGTTTTGGACGACGCGCCCGATCCCAGGCCACCTGATCCGCGCTGGCTGCACGGTAGAAACGTCGGCCCCCATTGCGCCGCACCTCCCGACTGATTGTCGAGGGCGCCCGGCGAAGTTGACGGGCGATGGCGCGCAAAGACTGCTTCGCCTTCAAACCCCGAGAGATTTCTTCACGTTCGGCCAGAGTCATCGCCAGCCGTGACCTTCGCCTCTCAGGAGGACGAATGCCGCCCGTCCGTGCGAGCAGCGGATAGATCGATGATGAGTTCCGATCAAACAATCGCCCGATCGAACTCATCGACTCTCCGCGCTGCCAGCGATCCCAAATCTCAGCCTTCTGCTTCTCCGTGAAATAGATCCGACGACGATACCCCATCCAAACACTCCATCTTTGCTCTCAAAGTGAAGTGTTGCGTCGATCCATTGAGACCGCCCCGCAAAGCGG
>CAZMRS010000738.1:0-1237 GCA_964568435.1 uncultured Boseongicola sp.
ATTGAGTTTTTCTCGCCCAAAGGTGCCGTGAGTAGGATCAAGGGTAGATCACGTCTGCGCGTGGACAGCGTCGATGCGCTTTATACCTATGCGGCGCAAAATCACGGCGTGACGGTAATGCCTGCCTACCTCGCACAAAGAGGAATAGACGAGGGCTCACTGGTCCGGCTTTTGCCCGATTGGAGCTTCAAGCCTTTGGGTTTCTATGCTGTTTGGCCGGATAAGTCGCGTCGGGAAAGTCTGGCGCTGCTTTTTGTGAGGTACCTCGCTGACAATTTCGAGTCCGCTGACTAGTTGTTTGCCCCCAAAGGCCAAACAGTTTTGCGTGAGCTAAACGCTCTTAGCTTCCTTGAGCCATCCCAGCGTCGCTTCTGTCGGGCCATTGGGTTTGTATTCGGCCCCCAAGGGGGCGCTGTAGCCCAAATCGTTTATGTGTTTGAAAATATGTGAATAGTTCACTTCACCTTGCGACGGATCGCCTCTTTCAGGGACGCCTGCAAACTGAATGTGTCCGATGCGCGGTTGAAGTGACTTCAACCGATGAGACAGATCACCTTCCATCAGTTGAACGTGGTAGCAATCGAACATTAGTTTCACGTTTGGCGATTCAAGCTCGTCGAGGATCCCGACTGCTTGATTGGTTGTTTGCAAAAAGTATCCCGGCGCGTCGTAGTGATTGAGGGGTTCGATCAGGATCGTTTTGGAACCGGCGTTGGCGGCGGCGTAGCGCAGGTTTTCAATGAAGCAGGCACGGGCGTCTGAGCCTTGGGCAAAGCCGGCCATGACGTGAACTGCGCCTGCGCCTACTACATCGGCGTACTCAAACGCTTGGTCGATGGCGGCGCGTGCCTCGGCTTCGCGTCCGGGGAGGGCGGAAAGGCCGTTCTCTCCGGGAGTGCCGCGTATTGTGTTCAGTCCGAGCATCGGCAGACCAGTTTCGATCAGGGCCGCTTTCACGTCATCGCTGGGTGTCTCGTAAGGCCAGTGACACTCAACTGCGTCGAACCCGGCGGCCTTGGCCGCTCGGATCGCGTCTGGCAGACCAAGGTCTGTCCAAAGGAAGCCGAGATTTGCAGAGAACCTCAATCTTCCCACTCCACATCAAACTTGGTTACCAAGTTTTGCACGTCCTCGGGCGACAATGTATTCGGGGCCGTTCCGCGAAGGAGCATGGCGAGACGCGCCGTATCTTCGAGTTCTTCGATTGCGTTGCAGGCCGCTTCTACATCTTTGCCTG
>CAZMRS010000739.1:0-1236 GCA_964568435.1 uncultured Boseongicola sp.
GGTGCGCCGCTGGAGGGCGCGGCTGGGCGAACGCGGCGGCGAGGTGCAGACGCGTTGGCGCTGGGTTGGATGGCGCGATGACTCGTTTTTGTTTGAGACGAAGAACGGCCTAAGGAGCATTCACGCGGATGTTGCTGTCATGGCTCTTGGCGGGGGCAGTTGGGCGCGGCTTGGCTCGGACTGGGCGTGGCTGACGGTGTTTGAGAGTGAGGGGATTGCTTGTACACCCTTTCAGGCGTCCAACGCAGGGCTCCGGGTGGATTGGAGCGATCATATGAATCGGCACTTTGGTGTGCCGGTGAAGGGTACGGCTTTGAAGGCTGGGGACGCCGTCACGCGGGGCGAATGGATCGTTGGGACCCGTGGCTTGGAGGGTGGCGGAGTTTACGAGGTTACGCGGGCTGTCCGCGAGGGGGGTCAGTTATTTGTGGATTTGATGCCCGATGTTTCGTTGGAGGAGTTGAGCGCGAGACTGAGCGCTTCTCGTGGAAAGATGAGCCTTTCCAACTGGTTGCGGAAAGTGGGACGGCTGTCTGACATACAGCGTGCACTGTTGATGGAGTGGGGTCGGCCTTTACCGAACGGGTCAGAGCTTGCAGAGACGATAAAGACTTTGCCAGTGCCAGTTGTGGGTCTGTTTCCGCTGGACGAGGCCATTTCAACTGCGGGGGGCGTGGCTTGGGAAGCGCTTGAAGGCTTTATGTTGAAGAGCCGCCCGGGAACGCTTGTTGCTGGCGAAATGCTGGATTGGGATGCGCCAACAGGTGGGTATTTGATTACGGGTTGCTTGGCGACGGGGCGGGCCGCTGGAGAACAAGCGTTGGATTACTTGCGCCTAAAGTGACCAGTCGATTTCGGGGCCTGCTGGGATGATGCCGAGCGGGTTTCTGAGCTCGGATTGGGAATGATAGCCGTTCTTGTAGACCCAAAATCGCACCGTTTCGGCAATGCCGGGCATGGCATAGATGCGTCGTGCGTAGGCCCATAAGGCCGGGTAGTCCGTGATCCGGCGAATGTTGCATTTGAATGCGTAGTGGTATGCAACGTCAAAGCGGGCGAGTGTCGGGAAGAGGCGCACGTCGGCTTCCGTAAGTTGGTCTCCTGCGAGCCAATCGGTCGATTGAAGCTGCTCCTCAATTGCGTCGAGGGTTTCGAAGACTTCGACAACCGCCTTGTCATAGGCTTCCTGGGTTCGGGCGAACCTGGCGCGGTAGACGCCGTTGTTGAGGGTTGGAT
>CAZMRS010000740.1:0-1234 GCA_964568435.1 uncultured Boseongicola sp.
CACTGACTTCATGGGCTGGTATTGCAATGGCACGCGCGAGCAGCTGGGCATCCCGCTTTACGACACGCGCAATCAGGATCTTGCCTATCACGAGGGGCGCACGGGCTACCGTCGCGGAAGCTTCCAGAGGAAAGGCTGGCTGTTGAAAGTGTCAAGTGACGTTGCATCTCGCGCGATCACCTACGACGCCCAACTTCGATCTTGCGGGAAGGTCTGAGACTTAGCCGTTCCGGTTCTTTTCTTCGCGGTTGATATCGAAGAGGCGTGGCGCGATTTGCGAGCCAAGCTCCAGTTCGCCAAGGATGACTGTGGTGAGAGCGCCTTGACCGTCGCGGATCACCCATTGCCGAAGTTCGACCGGATCAGACGTAAAATTCAAAGCGATAGACCCGTATTCCGGATGCTCCGGATCCTGCATGGTGACCGTCGTGGACGTGCCGTCAAAGTCGTGACCCACAACCATATTGCGGCGAGCAAGGTCGACATTGCGTTCAAGGATGAGGTTGAGGGGCGTCCGACGTAGCGGGTAGCGTTCAGCGGTGCCAACGTTGGATTTTCCGTCGAAAATGCCCAACTGCCCTGCGCCTGCAATGACCAACAGGTTGCCAGGAGGATCGTATTCAAACCGCATCCGACCGGGGCGACGAAGATAGAGCTTGCCTGTATTGAGAGTCCCGTCGTCGTTCACCTGAGTGAAGGGCGATATCGCAGTCTCAATACTATTCAGATACGCCGAGATCTCATTAAGCGAGAGTTGCTGCGCAACCGCAGGACGCGCAAGCGCCAATGCGGCCAAGCCGGAAGAAATGAAGGTTCTGCGCTGCATGTCGAGCCTCGTTTTCCTGTCTCTCAACGATATAGGCAGACAGACCCGATAGCGCCACTGATAAGCGATATCACGCTTTTGACAGGGGACATCAGTCCCCTGCCCCAATTGGTGTTAGTTCTGCTCAGGCACCAGGATTTCGCGTTTGCCAACATGATTGGCCGCGCTCACGAGGCCGCTTTCCTCCATCTGTTCCACAAGACGCGCGGCCTTGTTGTAGCCAATGGCAAGCTTGCGCTGGATGTAGGACGTCGAGCACTTACGATCCTTGATAACGATCTGCACCGCTTGGTCGTAGAGCGCATCTTCGCCATTGGTGTTGCCGCCGAGGCCGAGGACAAGATCAATGTCGCTTTCGCTGTCCTCGTCAGGGCCATCCTGGACACCCGAGACGTATTCCGGCGCACC
>CAZMRS010000741.1:0-1234 GCA_964568435.1 uncultured Boseongicola sp.
ATTCAGGCCGCGATGATGGACGACGATACTTTGACCGTCGCGTACCGTGACTGGCGCGGAGAGCCACGCGGCAAAGGCAATGTCCGTCGCGCCAAAGCTGCAGCTGCTGCGGCCCTTGAGGCTGAGACGATCACGGCACAAGCCGGACCCGGGCATGCGCGTTACGCCGCAACACCCTATCCAGGTAAGGAGAAGGTCACACCCATTGCGGCTGCAGATGGCCCGGGAGACTGCATCGACTGTATGGCCTGCGTAAACGTTTGCCCCATGGGCATCGACATCCGCGATGGCCAACAAATGGAATGCATCACCTGCGCACTTTGTATCGATGCGTGCGACGAAGTGATGGAGAAGATCGGCAAAGAACGCGGGTTGATCGACTATCTCGCGCTGTCTGATGAGGGCCGTGAACGAGAGGGCAAGCCACCTCGCCCCATTTGGCAGCATGTCTTCCGACTTCGCACGATTATCTACACAGCCATTTGGGGCGCGATCGGCGTAGGTCTCGTTTGGGCGCTCTTCATTCGGTCTGACATCGGTCTCACAGTTGAGCCGGTTCGGAACCCGCAGTTCGTCACGCTGTCTGATGGTTCGATCCGTAATGCCTACACGTTACGTATCCGAAACCTCACTGGTGAAGATCGCGAATTCCGCGTGCTTTTGAACTCCGAGGATATCTTGCGCATCGGAGTTGAGGCCGAAGGTCCGGCGCCGAACCATGTGATCGTACCCGCCAACGAGACCCTGAGTGTGCGGACCTACGTCACCGCCCGCCCGCAGGACCCGGCTGGCAGCCGCGAGCGCACCGAGCTTAGCCTTTGGGTCGAAGACGTCGCCACCGACGCTCGCGCGGGCGAACCGACAATATTCAATGGAAGGGAAGCACAATGAACAAACGCGAATTGAACGGCTATCATGTCCTCGCGATGTTCGTCGCAGGCTTCGGAATTATTATCGCGGTGAACCTGACCCTTGCCTTTCAGGCGGTCGGTACATTCCCCGGACTGGAAACCAAGAATTCCTACGTTGTCAGCCAAAGCTTTAATAAAGACCGCGCGGCGCAGACGGCGCTGGGCTGGGAGGTTGACGCTTACCTGGACGGCTCGAACCTGGTTCTTTCAGTGAATGATGCCGAAGGTGTCGTGGTCCCCGAAATCCTCTCTGCCACCTTTGGGCGCGCCACACACGTGGGCGACGACCAAACGCCGAACTTTGTGCATGATGGAAAGGTCTT
>CAZMRS010000742.1:0-1232 GCA_964568435.1 uncultured Boseongicola sp.
GCCTCGCAACTGAGCTCGATTTCATCGACAAGGTCTTTTTCGTGGTCGACCGCAAAGACCTCGATTACCAGACGATGAAAGAGTATCAGCGCTTCTCGCCCGATAGCGTCAATGGATCGGAGAGCACCGCAGGATTGAAGCGGAACCTCTCTAAGGACGACAGCAAGATCATCGTTACGACCATCCAGAAGCTTAACAATTTGATGAAGAGCGGGGGCGACCTGCCGCTCTATTCCCAGCGCGTCGTCTTCATATTCGACGAGTGCCATCGCAGCCAGTTTGGTGAAGCACAGAAGAACCTCAAACGGAAGTTCAAGCAATTCTGCCAGTTCGGATTCACAGGAACGCCGATCTTTCCGGAAAATGCTTCGGGAGCGGAGACGACGGCCAGCGTATTCGGGAGCGAACTTCATTCCTATGTGATCACCGACGCGATCCGCGACGAAAAGGTGTTGAAGTTCAAGGTCGATTACAACGATGTGCGCCCGCAGTTCAAAGCGATCGAAACCGAGCGAGACGAAAAGAAGCTGGGCGCCGCCGAAAACCGGCAAGCTCTTCAACACCCCGAACGGATCGCGGAGATTTCCCAGTACATTCTAGATAACTTCCGGCGCAAGACGCATCGTCTCTATGGTGACAATAGGGGTTTCAACGCCATGTTTGCGGTGAGCAGTGTTGATGCGGCCAAGCTCTATTACGAAAAACTCAACGCGCTGCAGGACGGGTGCGACAAGCCGTTGAAAATTGCGACCATTTTCTCATTCGCCGCCAACGAGGAACAGGATGCTATTGGCGATATTCCTGATGAGAGTTTTGAGGTTTCAGCGCTGAACAGCAGCGCCAAGGAATTCCTGAATGCCGCCATCGCGGACTACAACGCCTGTTTCCGAACGAATTTTGGCGTCGATAGCAAAGGCTTCCAGAATTACTATCGGGATTTGGCAAAACGAGTGAAGTCGAAGGAAGTCGACCTGCTCATCGTAGTTGGCATGTTCCTGACCGGCTTTGACGCGCAGACTCTGAATACGCTGTTCGTCGACAAGAATTTGCGTTTTCACGGCCTTATTCAAGCCTACTCTCGCACAAACCGCATCTATGATGCGAGCAAATCCTTCGGCAACATCGTTACCTTCCGGGACCTGGAAGAGGCGACCATCAAGGCGATCACGCTCTTTGGCAACGCCAATACCAAGAGCGTCGTTCTGGAGAAGAGCTACTCGGAATACATGGAA
>CAZMRS010000743.1:0-1200 GCA_964568435.1 uncultured Boseongicola sp.
ACAGACCAGTATTCCTGCGCGCGGGAGGCTTCGATTTCCATCTCGCGTTCGACGATGAGGCGGAGGCAGACCGACTGCACGCGACCGGCCGAACGCGCACCCGGCAGTTTGCGCCAGAGGACGGGCGACAGGTTAAAGCCTACCAGATAGTCGAGCGCGCGTCGGGCGAGATAGGCCTCGACCAAATCCTCATCCACTTCCCGCGGGTTTTGCATCGCCTCGGTGACGGCGGATTTGGTGATGGCGTTGAAGACGACGCGGCTGACGGGCGTGTCTTTCTTCAATGCCTTGCGGGCGCGCAGCGCTTCCTCAAGGTGCCAGCTGATCGCCTCGCCTTCACGATCGGGGTCGGTCGCGAGGATCAGTTCGGGGTCGTCTTTCAAGGCGTCGGCAATCGCTTTCACGTGTTTTTTCGAATCGGAGGCGACCTCCCATTTCATCGAAAATCCTGCGTCTGGATCGACCGAACCGTCTTTCGGCGGCAGGTCGCGGACGTGACCGTAACTTGCCAGAACGGTGTAGTTGTCGCCCAAATATTTGTTGATTGTCTTCGCTTTAGCTGGGGATTCGACGACGACAACGGGCATAAAACACCTTTCAGGAAACCGGGGGCCTTGGCGGCGGAACATGTGGGGGCGGATATCACATTGTCAACGGCGCTTGTGGTCAGAGCGGCGAAATGATGCGGGCTGGCGTGATATTTTGGGATCAGCTTTTCCGCCTGAGAAGTCCGCCAGCGTCGCGGATGATCTCGCCTGATAACTCGAGTGCCGCGATCTCGGGGAGAAGGGTTTGGGCGGCGATTTTGAGGTCGCGGATGACATCATCTTCGGGGACGGGTGATGGGCCGATGCGGTCGAGGATTTGTGCGTGGAGCGCTTTGATGTCGGCAGGTACGGCTGGCGTCGGGGCGGATGTCGGCGGTGCTTTCTGCGACCGCTGAGCGGGGCGTTCGAGAGCTTCAATGACGTCTTTTGCAGACCTGACCAGGACGGCACCATCACGAATCAGATTATTGCAGCCTGCGGCACGTGCGTCGAAGGGGTGGCCAGGCACAGCCATAACGTCGCGACCTTGTTCCAGGGCGTAAGTGGTTGTGATTAGGCTCCCAGATTTCGCGGCGGCTTCAATGACGATGGTGGCTTGCGCGAGACCGGACACGAGGCGATTGCGGCGCGGGAAATGGCGGGCGTGTGGACG
>CAZMRS010000744.1:0-1196 GCA_964568435.1 uncultured Boseongicola sp.
ACATGCCGCATTGGCCGCACCCGTGCCAATGCCGGCTTGGCCGGGGATGGCGGATGTTGTCGAACCGCCTGTCGTTGGCCTGCCAGATGGTCTGACACCGATCGAGCCGATTCCGTCAAAGAATGACAGAACCCGGGAGATCATCGAGAACGTCGCAGATCTGTTGATTTCGGCGGAAGGGCAACTGAACGAGCTCGACGCGAAGTCAGGCGATGGCGATACAGGCAGCACGCTTGCAACGGCGGCGCGCGCGCTCAAGTCCAGTCTGGACCGCATGCCGCTGGCAGATCTGACGCAGTTATTCCCAGCGCTTGGGAACGAGCTTAGTCAGACCAGGGGAGGATCGTCTGGCGTTATTCTTGCGATCTATTTCAATGCTGCAGGCGACGCCTGCGCGAATGGCGCATCGGTGCAAAAAGCTCTTGTGGACGGGTTGGACAGGGTCAGCCAAGTTGGCGGCGCATCGGTCGGCGACCGCACAATGATCGACGCGCTCGCGCCTGCGCTTTATGCACTGCCAAGTGGTATTGCCGCCGCCGCCGAGGCTGCCCGTGTCGGGGCGGATTCCACGGCCTCCATTCATCGTGCAAAAGCGGGTAGAGCCGCCTACGTGCCGGAAGAGAACCTGAAGGGTCACAATGACCCTGGTGCTGAGGCAGTCGCGCTACTATTCGATACGCTCGCAAAGGAAATGGTGAACTAAACTGTCGAAGCCCAATCTCACCGTCGTCGCCAAACCAACGGTCAATGACATTGCCCGTGTGGCGGGCGTGAGCTTAGCGACTGTCGATCGTGTGCTGAACGAGCGCCCGGGAGTAAGATCCGTCACGATCAAGAAAGTCCAGGAGGCGATCGATGAGCTTGGTTACATCCGCGATACGGCGGCCGCCAACTTGGCGCGGCAGAAAACTTATCGATTTGTTTTCGTCTTACCGGATTGGAAAGGCCAGTTCCTGGCGAGCCTCGAACAAGGCATCTCGGAAATCATACTGAATGCTCCACAGAATCGAACAGAGGTTCGCACGATCCGGGTGCCAAACCACGATCATACACAACTGGCAGCGACTCTTGGCGAACTGAACCCAGATGAGGTTGACGGTCTCGCGATCATGGCCAAGGAAACTCCTGTGGTCCGGGACGCCAGGGCTGAACTGCGCAAAGGAGGCATCCCGGTTGTGGCGCTCGTAGCGGACCAG
>CAZMRS010000745.1:0-1193 GCA_964568435.1 uncultured Boseongicola sp.
GTCGCCGACGGAGTCGTCGAGCTCGGTCGGGAATGGCCCCTCGCCCACGCGCGTGGTGTAGGCTTTGACGATGCCGAGCACATAGTCGATGGAGCCAGGGCCAATACCGGTTCCCGTGGCGGCCTGTCCTGAGATGACGTTCGAGGACGTAACGAAGGGATATGTTCCGAAGTCGACGTCCAGAAGTGCACCTTGCGCGCCTTCGAACAGGATGCGCTGACCTTTCCGGCGGCGTTCGTTCAGCACCTTCCAGACCGGCGCGGCGTAGGGGAGGATTTCTTTGGCGATTTCTTTCAGTGACGCCACAAGAGCATCGCGGTCGACGGCTGGCAAACCAAGGCCGCGACGGAGTGCATCGTGATGCACCAAAAGACGATCTACGCGGGATTCCAGCGTGGCTTCATCTGCAAGGTCCGCCACACGGACGACACGGCGACCGACTTTATCCTCGTAGGCAGGGCCAATGCCTCGCCCAGTGGTGCCGATCTTGGCGACGGCGTTCTGGTTTTCGCGGGCGCGGTCGAGCTCTCCGTGAAGTGGGAGGATGAGCGGCGTGTTTTCCGCAATCATCAATGTGTCTGGTGTGATCTCGACGCCTTGTGCGCGGATCGTCTCGATCTCTTTGACGAGATGCCAAGGATCGCGCACGACGCCATTGCCGATGACCGAAAGCTTTCCGCCACGCACAACTCCCGAAGGCAGCGCATGCAACTTGTAGACTTCTCCGTCGATGACGAGTGTATGGCCTGCGTTGTGGCCGCCTTGGAACCGCGCGATTACGTCTGCGCGTTCGCTCAGCCAATCCACGATTTTACCTTTGCCTTCGTCGCCCCACTGCGCGCCGACAACCACCACATTTGCCATGAACTTCCCCCGAGAAAGCGTTGTTCCGGGCGTCCGTATAGCGGCAGGTCGCGGCGTGTGAAACCACGAAAACAACGGCTGCGGTTTTCGGTAGCAGAACAACCGGTCTGGACATGGCGGCGATGCTGACATTGAGTGTCTTGAAGTCCGCCAACGACAGGTTCCCTGTGTCACCACTCCGCATTGATAATTCGACGGCACGCCGCCTTTGGCTTTCTGCTCAAGGTTTGTCGCGGACGCCAACTGGCAGGCTTGATGTTCTTTCGATGATTAAAGAGCTGGGCTTTGTGCAGTTGGATTCGATCCAAGTCGTCTCGCGCGCCCATCAT
>CAZMRS010000746.1:0-1189 GCA_964568435.1 uncultured Boseongicola sp.
TCGTCGTGCTGACAGGTATCATGTACCCGATTTCCGGCTCCTGGCAGTGGGGCGGCGGCTGGTTGTCCGAGCTTGGTTTCTCTGACTTCGCTGGTTCGACCGTTGTACACTCTGTAGGCGGCTGGGCTGCTCTGGCTGGTGCTATGGTTCTTGGTGCACGTCACGGCAAGTACAAAGACGGCAAAGTTAACCCAATGCCGGGTTCCAACCTTGCTCTTGCAACGCTTGGTACGTTCATCCTTTGGCTCGGTTGGTTCGGCTTCAACGGCGGCTCTCAGTTGGCTGCGGGTACTGTTGGCGACATCACAGACGTTGGCCGTATCTTCGCGAACACCAACATGGCGGCTGCGTCCGGTGCTGTTGCAGCGCTGATCCTGACGCAGATCATGTACAAGAAGGTCGACCTTACGATGGTTCTGAACGGCGCTTTGGCCGGTCTGGTTTCCATCACGGCTGAGCCGCTTGCTCCGTCCCTGTTCGGTTCGCTTCTGATCGGTGGCATCGGTGGTGTGATCGTTGTTTTCACCGTACCAATGCTCGACAAGATGAAAATCGACGACGTTGTTGGTGCGATCCCTGTTCACCTGTTCGCAGGTATCTGGGGTACGATCGCTGTTGCCTTCTCTGGTTCCGCAACGATCACGGCTCAGATCACAGGTATTATCGCCTACGGTGTCTTCACCTTCGTGGTTAGCTACATTGTCTGGACGGTCTTGAAAGGTGTGATGGGTATCCGCGTCAGCGAGGAAGCTGAAATCCAGGGTCTCGATACATCCGAACTTGGCATGGAAGCTTACCCAGACTTCTCTAAGGGCTGATCTCCCTTCCTAGTCTCTCTTAGAGCAGACTTGACCCGGGCGTCCGCGCCCGGGTTTTTTGTGTCCGGTGCAATTAATGAATGTGGCGATTTATGGTCATGCTTGCCTAATAAGTTTCACAATTCCGCCCTAGTTCGGCCATACGCCTAAACTATAAAAGTTGATGTAAATCTTGTGTTTAAAGAGTGTATGGTTATGAGTGAGATTGACTCCTATCTCCCCTTCGTCTTGTTTTCTGTGCCGTTCATTGTGGCTGCGCTGTTCCTGATCAAGTCGCGCGTCGATGCGCGTCGTGCTGAAGCAGCGTCCGATTATGAACGGTTTATCTGGCCCGACGCATCCGAGGAGCCAGAAGAGGACGAGCTGCCAGT
>CAZMRS010000747.1:0-1188 GCA_964568435.1 uncultured Boseongicola sp.
GGGAAGCGCTGTCAGAGGCGGTCGAGACCGGTGGTCGTTTGGGCTTGCCGTTGGAGACGATGCTGACCTTCCTTGAAAAAAGTCCCGCGGCGGCACCTGCCTTTAAGGTGCGGTTACCGGTCATCAGAGGCGAAACGGACGCAGTCGGGTTTGCGGTAAACGGTGTGGTCAAAGACATCGGGGTCATGCTGTCCGCCGCGACCGACGCCGGATTACCGGTGCCCGCAATGCACGGGATTTCCGAGCGGTTTGCCCGCGTGGCGCAAGCCAATCTGAGCGAGCGTGACCTTGCGGTGGTCGTGCCGTTTTCCTTTGACTCTTCACTGCCGCAAGACGAATGAAGCTGTTCCTTCTGACCGCGATCACCATGGTTGCGTTCGCTTCAAACTCCATTTTGAACCGGTGGGGGCTCTTGGACGGTGAGACCGGGCCGGCGGCATTTCAGGCGCTTCGTGTGGTGTCGGGCGCGCTGTGTCTGGGCGTCCTGCTGACGATGCGGTCGGGATTGCCGCCCTTGCTGACGAAGGGCCGTGCAGTGGGGACGGGCTCGCTCATGGCCTATATGCTTGGGTTTTCGTTTGCCTACGTTGCGCTCGATGCGGGTGTCGGCGCGCTCATCCTGTTTGGCGGTGTGCAGGTGACGATGTTTGCAGGCGCCTTGATGGCCGGAGAGCGACCTCCGCTTGTGCGTTGGATCGGCGCGGCAATCGCGTTTGGCGGATTGATCTGGCTTTTGTGGCCGGGGGCCGTTGGAGCGCCGCCGTTGGGGTCGTCGTTGATGATGGGTGTAGCGGCGGTGGCTTGGGGCATCTACTCTCTTGCAGGGCGCGGCGTGAAAGACCCAATGGCGGAGACGGGCGCGAACTTCATATGCGCCATGCCGATCGCCTTGATCGCTTGGCTTGTCGTGCAGGACAGTATGAGCATGTCCGGGGCTGTCTTGGCGATAGTCGCGGGTGCAGTGACGTCGGGCTTGGGTTATGCGCTTTGGTACACGGTTTTGCCGAAACTGGACGCGGCGGTTGCTGCTCTAACGCAATTGACGGTGCCGGTGATCGCGGTAGCTGGCGGCGTTCTTGTGCTGGGGGAGTTGGTAAACAGTCGCTTGATCCTGGCGTCGGCGGTTGTGCTGGGCGGCGTGGCGCTGGGCGTGATTGGCGGTCAGCGCAAGATCGGCTCCAAAGGATC
>CAZMRS010000748.1:0-1181 GCA_964568435.1 uncultured Boseongicola sp.
CAAAGCTCACGCGGCTGGTCTGACGATCGACAAGGAGGGCGAGGTACATCTCGCTTTCAATGCCGGAGCCGTCTTCGATGTAGATGCGGTTGACCTGCTTACCAGCAGGGCCGGTCTGCTTGGTGACAAGCGTGCGGCCCAACATGCGCTTGGCTTCGGCTGCGGCTTCTTCCACCGATTTGGCAAGACGGACGCCGCCAGCATCGCCAGCATCGGATTCTTTGAATGTGCCTTTACCGCGACCACCTGCGTGAATCTGCGCTTTGACGACCCAGAGAGGTCCGTCGAGTTCCCCGGCCGCGGTCTTTGCGTCCTCGGCCCTGAGGACGGGGCGTCCGTCCGACACGGGAGCACCATAACTCCGCAAAAGCGCTTTCGCCTGATATTCGTGGATATTCACCGGAGGCCTCCTTCGTTCCCTTTGCAACAGGAATGGCACACGAAATCCCTAAGAAGAAACGGGAAACGGTGAATTTTATGTGATTAGGGGGATATTCGCTATTTTTGTGATCACACCTCAAAAAAGTGTGATCACAAAAGGTGCTCGACTTGCCGGAGTTCTGACTCGGCGACTCGGTTCCAGCATGAAGATCAATCGAATGCTCACGGCATTCTAGGCAGTACCTCTGGATCGCTCTGCCTGGTCTGATGCCACAATAGCGTGACGTGTTCGGCATCGACGAATGAATTAGGGCCAAGTTGCTCGAGCGCCTCCAGCTTTGGACCGATCCAAAGCGAAGCGACGCTCGGCAACTACGGCATCTGTCAGCCCAGCTCGCCGTCGATGCCCTTACAAGCGTCGACCAGGCCTTTCACAGCATCAACGGATTTGTCGAACATGGCCTGCTCTTCGCTGGACAGTTCGATGTCGACCACGCGCTCGACACCGCCAGCGCCGATCACGGTCGGCACGCCGACGTACATACCTTTCAGGCCAAGCGCTCCGTCGACATAGGCCGCACATGGCAGAAGGCGCTTTTGGTCTTTCAGGTAAGCTTCGGCCATTTCGATGGCCGAAGTCGCCGGTGCGTAATACGCCGAGCCGTTGCCCAGAAGACCAACAATTTCAGCACCGCCGTCGCGGGTGCGCTGAACGATGGCGTCAAGTTTCTCCTGCGTGGTCCAGCCCATTTTCACGAGGTCAGGCAGAGGAATGCCGCCGACCGTCGAATAACGAACAG
>CAZMRS010000749.1:0-1180 GCA_964568435.1 uncultured Boseongicola sp.
CCAAGTTGAAGGCATTTCTCGGTGGAACGCGCGATGGCTTCGGACTGGCCACGCTCTTCGGCGCCTTTTCCGGGGTAGGCGCCCGGTGTGTCGATCAGAGTGACCACCGGCACGTTGAACCGGTCAGCCAGATCCATAAGACGGATCGCTTTCCTGTATCCTTCCGGGCGCGCCATGCCAAAGTTCCGCTCGATGCGGGATTGGGTGTCGGTGCCTTTCTCATGGCCGATCACCATGACTGGGCGTCCGTCGAGGCGTGCGAGACCACCCATAACAGACAAGTCGTCGGCAAAGTTCCGGTCACCGGCAAGCGGCGTGTACTCTGTGAAGAGTTCCTCGATGTAGTCCTTGCAATGTGGGCGGTTTGGGTGCCGCGCCACCTGGCACTTTCGCCAAGGGGTCAAGTCCTTGTAGAGGTCTTTCAGAAGCTGCTCGGCCTTTTTGTCGAGCGCTTTCGCTTCTTTCTCGACATCCATTTCTTCGTTGGCCCGACCCATCGCGCGAAGCTCTTCAGCCTTGCCTTCGATCTCGGCCAGTGGTTTTTCAAACTCGAGGTAGCTCTGCATGCCTGCGTCCTTGGTGTTTTGCCTTATATGACGATGCGCGCTCGGGAGAGCAAGGTTTGGCGTGTGAAGAGGGGCCTGGCCTATTCAGGTCGTTTTGCCCTTAAAAGGTTGATCGCCGCTGGAATAGCGGCGCTGCCATCGGGCTGTTCAAACTGCAGGAAATCTTCAGTGAGAGTGTCTTCGATAGCCTTCTGTTCGGCCTCGCTGGCGTCGAAATGATTGATGATACGTTTGGCGGCACCGATGCGGACGCAGAGGTTGGCGAAGGCGCGTGGTCCGTTTGGGTGACGAAGATGGACAGTTTCCACGGTGCCCGAGACTTCGATGAGGCCAGCTTTCGCAAGTCGCTCACACGCGAGGTCGATGTCAGCGAGACCCATTGGGCCGGGCGTGTTTGGCTCAGTACTGGGCGGTGGGCCGAGATGTTGGACGGCGCGCTTTGCTGGCAGCTGCCAGAACGGATTGTCTGTGGCGGGCGCCCAAGCCGCGAACGTGATCTGCCCGCCGGGCTTAAGCGCGCGCGCAATGTTGGCGAAGGCTGCGGGCGGGTCTGAGAAGAACATCACGCCGAACCGCGAGACCGCGTGGTCGAAATCGCGCTCGGGCCAGTCGGC
>CAZMRS010000750.1:0-1179 GCA_964568435.1 uncultured Boseongicola sp.
TGTGCCCATCGCGCGTCCGCGGTTTTCGTTGGAGACCTTCGCCTGAAGCCAGCTTTCGACCACGGTGTAACACCCGGCGATGCAAAGCCCCGACATGATGCGCATGAGTGACCACGCGTAGGCGTCGATGATCACCATGTGGAGGAGGATGCCGATGGTACCCACGGCGGTGAAGGCGGCGAAGGCGCGGGAATGGCCGACAGCACCCATAAGGCGTGGCGCCCACCAGCATCCAATGAAGAAGCCGACGAAATGCGCGGAGCCGAGCAGACCGATTTGCGCGGTTGTGAAGTCAAGCTCGATGCCAGAGAGCGCATCAAGTGGACCGAGGCCTCCGGAGCCGAGTTGCAAGAACACCACCGAGAGGAACAGAGCGGCGAAGGAGATCATAAGGCGCATGGGATGCTGACTTTCTGGCGTTCCTTACGCGTATCTCGTGCAGGAGGTCAGCTGGCTTGTGTTTTTTCGACATAACGACGGCGAAAACGCACTATGCAGTTGATTTCGCGGAGCTGCGCGGCAGGTTGGGCAGGATGACGCTTTACATGTACCACATCCCCGTTTGCCCGTTCAGCCAGCGCGTTGAAATACTGTTGTCCCTGAAGGGGCTTTCCGACGAGGTGTCCTTCAACACCGTCGACATCACCAAGCCGCGTCCGGATTTCCTGCTGGAGTTGACCAAGGGCACGACGGCGATGCCGGTGATTGACGTGCCGGGCAAAACGGCGATCAAGGAAAGCATGGTCATTCTGCGGATGATCGAGGAGATGTTCCCTGAACCTCCGGTCGCGCGAACGGACCCGCACGAGCACGCTTTGGAGAGTCTGTTGGTTGAGAAGGCGGGGGCCTTTACTGGCGCCGGGTACATGATGGTGATGAACCAGGATGCCGACAAACGCGATAACTTCCGCGACCGGATGCTGGGGCATTACCGGGATATGAACGATATCCTTGTGAACTACGCGCCAGGGCACACGTTTTTCTTTGATCGGTTCGGGTGGTCGGAAGTGATCTTCACCCCGATGTTCATGCGGTTTTGGTTCCTTGAGTACTACGAGGACTTCGAATTGCCCGAGGGCAAGGACTACGACCGGGTGAGGCGTTGGCGCGAAGCCTGTTTGGCTGAACCTCATGCGCAACAAGTGACGCCCGAGCAGATCAGCAAGCTGTACTATGATT
>CAZMRS010000751.1:0-1171 GCA_964568435.1 uncultured Boseongicola sp.
GTACAATACCTTGGCGTTGAGCTTGAGGACGCGCTGAGTATTGCTGAACGGATCGACATTTGAGGAAAGGGGCAGCCGGCGTTGGCCGCCTGCCTTTGCTCGCTATTTGCTGAGGACCGGGATCTTCCACTGGACTTCCGGACAATCGTGAGCGTCACTGGGACGACGACACACTTAGGACTCCCGCCCGGAATGCCGGGCTTTGGTCAGTACGGGGTGCAAGATTGCTCCTGCGACCAAAAGGAGACCCAGATGACCGAACCTCTGATTGAACCCGCAGCGTTAGTGGCGCCAAAGGCAGCGCCGGCTAAAATGATACCGCCATCCATGACCGAAACGCTGCGCAAATTGCTGTCGCGCCGCAACGGCCCGGCTTTGGCCCAACTCCAAAAGCAACTTGGCTGGCAGCCGCATACGATTCGCGCTGCGATCTCGCGACTGCGTTCCACTGGAGCTACAGTCGAGCTAGACCGGTCAGGCAAAGCCAAACGGTACCGTATATTGCTCAGGAAAGACCGATGATCTTGAGCGTGGCCGACCTGGACATCCGCCGACTGGCAGATGCCGATGCCGCAAAACTGCGCCAGATTTGGCGGGAGGCCAGGGGTTCAGCACCTCCAAAGACATTCACGTCACGACTGATGCGGCTGTCCTTGGCATGCGAGGTGCAGGCTGCCTTGGAAGGGGGCGAGAGCGCTAAGGAGCGGAAAGCATGGCAGCGGATAATGAAGATGCGATCAAGGCATGTCAGGCAGGCTGGTGGTCAGGGAGTCGCCAGGACTGCCGCTTGTGAAGGGACCCGCATCCTAAAGGATTGGGGCGATACAACGCATGAAGTACAGATCACCCCCGATGGCGGTGCCACCTGGAACGGTCAAAGCTATTCGTCGCTATCGGCGGTGGCGCGGGCGATGACCGGGACGAACCGCAACGGTCCAAAGTTCTTCGGGTTGCGAGATGGAACACGCCCATGATCCGTCAGCGCTGCGCTATCTACACCCACAAGTCGACCGAGGAAGGGTTGGAGCAGGACTTCAACTCGCTGGATGCTCAGCGGGAAGCCTGTACGGCTTATATCCTCAGCCAAAAGCATGAGGGCTGGGCCGAGCTCTCTGATCGCTATGACGATGGTGGGTTCTCAGGCGGTTCGATGGAGCGGCCAGCGCTTAAG
>CAZMRS010000752.1:0-1157 GCA_964568435.1 uncultured Boseongicola sp.
GACAGATAGGTGTTCGAGTGGCCGCCCACGATCACGTCAACACCCGTGGTACCTTCTGCAACGCGCTGGTCGACAGCATAACCTGAATGCGACAGGACAATGATCTTGTTCACACCCATTTCGGTCAGCTTGTCGACTTCCGCCTGCACCGCCTCGACCGGATCGGTAAAGATCACGTTCGGGCCCGGGCTCGCCAGTTCATCGGTATCACGCGGGGTCAAACCAATGAGACCGATCTGCTCTCCGCCCTTTTCGATCACCACCGATTTTTGGATCGCATCCGCCAGCAAAGGTTCGCCGGAAATGTCGGCGTTCGACATCAGGATCGGAAAATCAACCGAATTCACAAACCCGCGCAAGACTTCGGGGCCGTCATCAAACTCGTGGTTACCCACAGTCATGGCATCGTAGCCCATCTTTTTCATCATTTCGGCGGCGGCAGCGCCTTTATAGAAAGTGTAGAACAGCGAGCCCTGAAACTGGTCGCCGCCGTCTACCAAGAGCCAGTTTTCGGCACGATCCTTGGCAGTTTCAATCGCGGTCATCATCCGCGCCGAACCACCGAAACAGCTCCCTTCCAGATTGCTTTCTTCGCTACATCCGCTGTCAAACCGGCTGATCGGCTCAAAGCGGGAATGGAAGTCATTCGTGTGCAATATTGTGATGCTGTAATCAGCCATGGCAGCGCCGGCACTCAGCGCAAGAACCGCGCCGCCGGTTATGAGTTTTGAGATCATTTTTAGTACTCCCTGTCTTGACAGATCCGACAGTGACGCGTCCTCCCCCGGGAGTCAAAAAAAGATCGAACGAGATGACGCAAAGTCGCTTGACCCAAGGCAAACACCGGGCCACAGACACAGCCATGCTCATTTTCAAGATATTCCGCCCATCTGAGTGGCAGACGCTACATGAACAAGGCGTTACCGACGGCGCACCGATCGATATCTCTGACGGATACGTGCATTTCTCAACTTCAGCACAGGTGGCCGAGACGACCGAAAAGCACTTCGCCGAGGATGGGGACCTTTGGTTGCTGGCCTTGGAAGCGGACGATCTTGGCGAAGATTTGAAATGGGAACCGTCCAGGGGCGGACAGCTATTCCCACATCTGTACAGGCCTCTCAGGCTTTCTGATATCCAGTGGGCGCGCCCCTACC
>CAZMRS010000753.1:0-1155 GCA_964568435.1 uncultured Boseongicola sp.
AGCCGGCGATGACCCTCGCCGGGCGAAACGTGCGATGGCGCAAGGCGAGTTGGTTCTGGCCAACAAGGTTTCCGACTTTGGTGAAAAAGTCACAATCGTGCAGACGCTCGGCAAAAACACGCGCGCCATGGCGATCAAAGTTGACGCCCAGTCTTCTGTTGGCGGTTTCGTAACGCCAGGTGACACGGTGGACATCGTGCTTACTCAAGGTGGTGGTGCATCTCTGCGTGCAATCACAATTCTGCAGAACATCCGCATCGTTGGTGTTGACCAACAAGCAGATGAACTGAACGAACAGGCCAACGTTGCGAAAACTGTCACGGTGGAAGTAACGCCGGAACAGGGCCAGAAGCTGGCACTGGCGCAACAAGCAGGTCGTTTGAGCCTGACTCTGCGGACACTGGACTCGGTTGTTGATGAGCCAATGGAATCGATCCGCTTGTCCGACATTATCCGTGACAAGTCTCCGACCGAAGAGGGTCCGAAGCTGACCGTTAAATTTCGCCGCGGCGCGACAACTCTGACAGAAGTCGAAGTTGCTGAACGCGAAGAAGACGAGCAAACGACCAACTAAAAAACTGGCGATGCCCGGCTCCTGCTCGCCCGGGCATCGCCTCAATTTAAACAAAAGCTTCGTTTATTAATCTAGGGGTGGATTGTCGTTATGTTGAACCGAGTGCCTGGTATGAAAAGTTCGAAGTTTACGCGTGAAGAAGACGGAGCCTTGTTGGTGTTCTTCGCTCTTTGCGCCGCAGCAATCTTTCTTGTTGCTTCTCTTTCCTTTGACCTCGGCCAACGCGCATCGACGCAAAGTGAGCTTCAGGCATTCGCCGACAATGCTGCTCTAGCGGCCGCCGGCGAACTGAACGGCTTCCCTGGCGCGATTGAGCGTGCCGAGCGTGCGGCCCGCGAGTTGATCCGAGACGATTTCGTTTTTGGTGTTGAGGCTGACGGCAACGGTGATGCCGACAAGACGCTTCAGGGCGAATCCGATTATGACATCTACTTCTACGAGACTCTGCCGGACGACGACAAAACACCGATGACGGCGGCAAGCGCTCTCGACAAAATTCCTGCCAATGATGCGCTCGCCCGTTATGCCCGTGTTGTGGTGAAGCCCGTGAACGTTGATTGGGACTTTGCGAATATCCTGAC
>CAZMRS010000754.1:0-1151 GCA_964568435.1 uncultured Boseongicola sp.
CACACGACGCTCAAGCTGCTGTGCAATGCTCTCAGCGACAAGGGCAGCGTCAAGCTCGGGCTTGCGGACTTCCACAATGTTCAGGTGCAGCTCGCTATCGGTCATCGCGGCGATTTTGCGACGCAGCGTTTCGATGTCCGCACCTTTCTTGCCGATGATGACACCTGGGCGAGCTGTGTGGATCGTGACGCGGCACTTCTTGTGCGGACGCTCGATGATCACACGGCTGACACCAGCCTGCTTGCACTCTTCCTTGATGAATTCACGGATCTTGATGTCTTCCAAAAGAAGATCACCGTAATCCTTCGTGTCGGCGTACCAACGGCTGTCCCAGGTCCGGTTGACCTGAAGCCGCATACCGATGGGGTTTACTTTATGACCCATTATGCCTGCTCCTCAACTTGGCGGACCTTGATCGTCAGTTCCGAGAACGGCTTGATGATACGGCCGAAACGACCGCGTGCACGTGGGCGACCACGCTTCATCGTGAGGTTCTTGCCAACATAGGCTTCCGCCACGATCAGCTCGTCCACATCAAGGTTGTGGTTGTTTTCAGCGTTCGCGATGGCCGACTGAAGACACTTCTTCACGTCGTCCGAAATCCGCTTTTTCGAGAAGGTCAGGTCAGACAGAGCCTTTTCCACCTTCTTGCCGCGGATCATCGCAGCCACGAGGTTCAACTTCTGCGGGCTAGTACGCAGCATACGCGTCTTTGCCATCGCTTCGTTGTCCGCCACGCGGCGTGGATTCTTATCCTTGCCCATGACTTACTTCCTCTTCGCTTTTTTGTCAGCGGCGTGACCGTAGTAGGTGCGCGTCGGGGAATACTCACCGAACTTCTGGCCGATCATATCCTCGGAAACGTTCACCGGGATGTGCTTGTGGCCGTTGTAGACACCAAAGGTCAAACCAACGAATTGCGGCAGGATCGTCGAACGACGCGACCAGATTTTGATCACTTCGTTGCGGCCTGACTCGCGCGACTTTTCGGCCTTCTTGAGGACATAAGAGTCAACAAAAGGACCTTTCCATACGGAACGGCTCATATCTTAACGGCCCTTCTTCTTGGCGTGACGCGAACGCAGGATAAGCTTCGACGACGCCTTGTTCTTGTTGCGGGTACGTGCACCTTTGGTCGGCTTGCCCCAAGG
>CAZMRS010000755.1:0-1148 GCA_964568435.1 uncultured Boseongicola sp.
GCAAAGCTTGGGAAATCCATTCGGATCAGGTCGATCCCACCCAACCGGCCTTCCAGGGCGGCTGGATCAGCGTCGCTCGCCAGATCGACCGCAACTGCAGGGGCAGCGTCATTTGCAGCCAGGTTGTCCAGGGCTGTGAAGCCATGGGCCCAGTCGTCCGACTCAAATCCTGTGTCCGTAACGATAATGCTCATAGGGTTACCTTTTCCAAGCGCCGCACGGCTTTTCCGTCCACGACGTGAATGCCACATTCCGATTTGTCCTGACCGCGCCAGCGTCCGGCGCGAGGGTCTTCGCCCTCGGCGACCCGGGTCGTGCACGGCAAACAGCCGATGGACGGATAGCCTTTGGCAACCAAAGGATGTCGCGGCAAACGGTTGTTCAGAATGTACTCCTGCACATCTCTAGGGGTGAAATGTGCCAGCGGGTTGATCTTGATCCGCGTATCGCCATCCGCTTCAAAGAACGACAGCCCGGCACGTTTTCCGCCCTGATACCGTTTCCGGCCGGTGATCCACGCGTCAAAGGGTTCCAAAGCGCGTTGCAACGGTTCTGTCTTGCGCATTGCACAACAAGCATCAGGGTTTTTCGCATGCAGGCGGTTATTTGGATCGTTCACAAACGTGATGTCGCGATCCGGCCCGATCACCTGAACATTTGTCAGACGCAGCTTGGACGCCACTTCGCGTTGGTAGTCCAGCGTCTCGGGAAACAGCATTTCGGTATCAAGGAACAAAACCGGCGCTGATCGATCAATGACCGACAGCATGTGCAACAGCACAACTGACTCCGCTCCAAACGACGACACCAAAGCGGTTGTTCCAACCTGCGGATCAGCCAGCGCACGTTCGAGCACCGACGTGCCCGAGTGATGCGCGTAAAGGCGGTTCAGATCGGTAACGCGTTCGGCGACCGAGGCGAGGGGGGCTTCAAGCGGCATTCTGGGCCTCCTTTTCAGGATAAAGCGCAGCTTTGAACGGTGCCATGCCAAGACGGCGGTACGTCTCGATAAAGGTCTCGTCGGCGCTTTCACGAATGTCGAGATATGTCTCGATGACGCGCTCAATTGCCGGAATGATCTCGTCCGCCGAGAAACCCGGTCCAGCCCGCTCACCAACAGCGGCCTGTTCCGAACCATCACCACCCAG
>CAZMRS010000756.1:0-1144 GCA_964568435.1 uncultured Boseongicola sp.
CTGAACGCTCCTGAGCAACCACAGGAGCCGCCAAAGCCATCAAAAAACCTAGAACCAGAGTACTCAAGACCTTCATCGGAACTGCATCCCTTCGGGGTTGAACGTCATTTCGATATCGCGCCATTGGCCGAATTTTTCCACCGGCAACGGGAATCCACGCGCGCCACAGCGGATAATTGCTCGTCTCGCCGCCTCAAACGCCTGACGGGCCGCACCGTCAGAGCCACCAGACGACGACACAAGCCGGATCGAGTCGTTCACCGGTGTCCCGTTCTGATTCATCTCAACGGCGACAATCACTGTCGTCCCGAGCGCCTCAGTCGACAGACTACCAACATTCCAGCAAGAACTCACGGCCACCCGGAACGCATCCCGCTCCCCACCTGTCAAAGGCGGACCCGTGGGCACGGGCGCAGGCTCGTTAGCCTCTTCCAAGGCCTCGGCGACAGCATCCGCCACCGGATCACTCTCAGGAGCTTCTTCGGTCTCGGCTTGCTGCACTGGACGCGACGGACGAGAACGCGGGCGCATTGAACTCGCAGGCGCCAACTCGGGCGTTTCTTCCGCCTCTGTCACAATTCGATCGCTCGCTTCTTCCGGCGCGGCAGGTTTCTCCTCTTCCTCCACCGTCTCTTCAGGCGGAGCCTCAGGATCAGGGGTCACCTCCTCCACCCGCTCAGGCGCGACCTCAGCCAAAGGCGGCGGCGCAATCGATGGTGTCGGAGCCACCCGCGGCGCAGGTTGAGGCGTCCCGTCTTCAATAGGCGAACTCCCATCGATATCGGTCGGCGGCGTCGCGATGATTGGCGCGTCGTCTTCAACCAACGCATCAGGAATCGGTTGGGGGACAGTCAGATCTGGCGTGTCAGGTGTTTCCGGCTCTTCGACCGGTTCTGGTTCAGAGACCTCAGGCGCAGCATCCTCCACCGGCGTCTCGGGCATCTCATCCTCAACCGGCGGCGCAACTTCAGTGACATCGGTCACCACATCTGGCGCCGTCGCGGGCGGCAAGAGAGCCGCATATTCCGCTTCCGTCAGCACCGTCACCTCGCTCACCGTCACCTCCGGGATGCGATCACGGGCAAACAGCCCGCCAAGCAGGATAAACAACACAAGCGCGAAGTGTCCCGCGCCCGAGATATAC
>CAZMRS010000757.1:0-1140 GCA_964568435.1 uncultured Boseongicola sp.
AGGGGGCGGAGAACGTCCCCAAGTAGGATTGATGTTGTGGCGTCGCGTTTCACCTCAACAGTGACATGATCCCGCCCAAGCCCCAATCTCGCGCGGGGCGCGTATCGCTTTGGAAATACTGGAAGCTTTTCCGCCAGGATATTCTTTCGGCCCAACCCGAACGTCTTTATCGGGCCAAGATGGCCGAGTTCCGCACGCCGTTCTTTCGCTCCTTTATGATCAACGAAACGGAGTTGATTGAGGGTGTCTTGCAAGGCTCGCCAGAGGCATACCCAAAATCGCGACGCGTGACATCGGGGCTGCGAGTCCTTTTGGGTCAGTCTGTGTTTGTCACCAACGGCGATCAATGGGCGGCGCAACGGCGCATCATTGATCCTGCCTTCGAGGGTGGACGCGTGCGTGAGGCGTTTCCGTCCATGGTCGAAGCAGCGCAGTCAGCGCTTGAGCGGCTGGAAGAGGGCGACTTGGATGTTGAGGCTTGGGCGAGCCACGTGACAGCCGACGTTATCTTCCGGGCATTGTTTTCCGTGCCCATCGAAGACGAACTGGCGGCTGAGACATTCAGGGCGTTCAAGACGTTTCAGCGAGAACAGCCCGTCGCCACGACTTCAGCTCTGGTTCCGTGGCTTCCCCCATTCCATCGCCGGGCCACTCGTGACGCCGCGCGGAGGCTTCGACAGGCGGTGCAGGAGCTCGTTCGCCGCAGGGAAAAGGAGATTGAGGCAGACAATGCACCGTACGATCTTGCGACCAAGATCATGACGACCCCGGACCCTGAGACTGGGAAGACCTTTTCGCCAAAGGAGATGGTCGATCAGGTCATGATTTTCTTCCTTGCAGGCCATGAAACCAGCGCGGCGCTTTTATCGTGGGCTGTTTGGTTGCTTGCAGCGTCACCCAAATGGGGCGACGCGGTCGCAGAGGAGGCCAGAGTATTTTGGGAAGGTCCTGATTTTTCTCAGTTATCCAAGATGAAAGTCACCCGGAATGTGCTGCGAGAGACGCTCAGGCTTTATCCTCCTGTGCCAATGATGGTGCGGGAGGCGGCGACGGATGGAGAGATGCGCAAACGGCCTGTCCGCGTTCGGGATCAGATTGTGATCTCCCCCTGGCATCTGCATCGGAACGATCGGTATTGGA
>CAZMRS010000758.1:0-1135 GCA_964568435.1 uncultured Boseongicola sp.
ATGCCCTATGAGAGCCCGATCAAATCGACAGGGGCTTGGGGTAAACTTCCCTAAACGCGGATTGTTTTTCCTGGAATGCCTTTGACAGAAGACCACTCAAGGTACACTCGAGTCTGTCCCTTTTTCGCGATCTGTTTTCTGTCCATCAAGCGACCAAACACTTCAAAATCTTCGTCAATTAAGACGAGCAACACCTTGCTGAAGTGCCGGTCCATCCGCAGAGTTTTCGTTTGTGACTTGCTGAACGGGGTGATTGTCTTGATCTCGATAAAGTCGTCTCCAATCCGACCATCGGACCCCTTAGCCCGATCTTTATGAAGTTTGATGCCGAAATGTATCGCACCGAACAGTTCTCCAATGTCACCGTAGATGCTTAGATGTTTGCCGGTTTGGAGATGATAGCGTTGCGCAAGCTCCAGCATGTCGTTGAAGAGCGGGATCAAATCTATGTTGGCGTTTGGGTACTGAGCTTCTAACTCCAGTCGTTCGAGATGGCTGGTTATCTCAGTCCAAGAAACCCATTCTCCGTCGTCCCAAATTGCATTATGCGGGCCAAAGTCGCTCATGTAGGTCTACTCAATGAATTTGCATTTCCAACGAGCTTAACAGTTGATCGACTCTTTTGGTGTGAAATTCGACCGAAAGAGTAAGTGAACATTCCCCAATTGCCCCTCAACGTCCCCTTTGCTACGCCTCGCGTTATGGCGCAACTCTCCTCCATCCCCGTTGAAGGCAAATTGACTGAAGGCTACGACCTCTCAGGTCTCACTTGGCTCCGTGTCGGTGGGCCTGCCGATTGGCTTCTTCTGCCGAAGGACGCGGACGATCTTGAGGAGTTTCTAAAGGCGCTGCCCGAAGACATCGATATTTTTCCGATGGGTGTAGGCTCGAACCTGATCGTGCGGGACGGTGGTCTTCGTGCGGTTGTTATCCGGCTGGGGCGGGCGTTTGGCGACTTTTCCGTTGAGGGTTCGCGCGTGACGGCGGGCGCAGCTGCGCTCGATGCGCAAGTTGCCAGGAAGGCGGCCGAAGCTGGGTGCGATCTGACGTTTCTGAGGACGATCCCTGGTGCGATTGGCGGCGCCGTGCGGATGAACGCTGGGTGCTACGGGTCTTATGTGGCGGATCATTTCTT
>CAZMRS010000759.1:0-1130 GCA_964568435.1 uncultured Boseongicola sp.
TAGCTATTCCGAAGTTGATCGCGCAGAGGCTATGGCGACACCCAAGCCCGCCGATGTCAGCGGAGACGAACACGCCGCCCATCACGCCAAGCCGGCAGCCAGCATCGGTCCCAAGGATGCCGGAATCAGTCTGCTCAGCGTCCTGGATGCGAATTCCGGCGAGCTAGTGCGGCGCATCGAAGTTCCGGGTGCGGTGCATCATGTCGCCGTTTCGCCTGATGGAAAATCCGCCGTCGCCACACATCCGGCCAGTGACGGAATTTCAATTGTCGATCTGGCGTCTCTCGAACTTGTCGCGTGGGTGCCGACCGGAGCAATGCCCAACTACGCGGTGTTCGGTGCCGATTCTGACACTGTCTATATATCAAACGCAGGAAACGGAACGATCAGCGAAGTGGATCTCGAACGCGGAATCGTTCGCCGCAATCTGCTGGCCGGTGAAGAGCCCGAGCATCTGGTGGCCAGCCCTGACGGGAAACTAGTGTTCGTTGCGGACGCTGGTATTGGCCGCGTGATCGAACTGGAGTTGTCGAGCGGCCGTGAGCTGCGCCGGTTCGAGATCGGCGGCGAGATACACGGGCTGGACCTGTCAGATGATGCGAAGCGCCTACTGGTCGCCGGGAAAGAGACCGATCGCATCGTTTCAGTAGACCTCGACTCAGGTCAAATCACGTCTGCGTCCCTCGCGCCGGCCCCGTATCACCTTACCACGATCCCCGGCACTGGCAGAATACTCATATCGAGCCGGGACGAGCCTAAGGTCTGGATCGTGGACGCACAGTCCCTCTCGGTGGTCGGCGTATTTCCGATCGAAGGCGAAGGGCACCAGATGGTCGTTCAGCCAGCCTCGTGAAGCTTGCGGCCCCGAAAGCTGTGGAAAGGAGCAACTGACTTGATGGCATTCTTATACTTCGTGGTTGTCGCGGCCCTCCTCTTTGCCGCGTTGAGGGTCGGATGCGGCGCCTGTGTGATGGGATGTGATGCCGACGGTGGCAGATCGGCGCATCTTCTGCCGGTCCTGCCGCTCGGCTGGGCGTTGAGCGGCTTTCTTGGCGCGACTTACGTGATATGTGTCATCTTCGACGTCGCTTTCCCACAGTTTGCCATGAACCCGGCGTGGGCTCCGCTTT
>CAZMRS010000760.1:0-1119 GCA_964568435.1 uncultured Boseongicola sp.
CGAGAAGGGCAAGAAGATGTCGAAGTCCCTCGGCAACGTCCTCGACCCCCTTGAACTTGTTGACGAATTCGGCGCCGACGCGGTTCGCTTCACGCTCACCTCCATGGCCGCCATGGGCCGCGACCTGAAGCTTTCGACCCAGCGCATCCAGGGCTACCGGAACTTCACCACGAAACTCTGGAACGCCTCCCGCTTTGCCGAAATGAACGGCGTCTTCGGTCATGCGCGCTGGACCCCGGGCGACGCGCTCACCGCCACGGCCAACAAATGGATCATCGGCGAAGTCGCCAAAACGCGCGAGGCCGTTGACGAGGCGCTGAAAGCGTTCCGCTTCAACGACGCAGCAAACACGCTCTACGCCTTCACCTATACCTACTGCGACTGGTACCTGGAGTTTTCCAAACCCCTCTTCGACACCGAGGCCGCCGAGGAAACACGCAAAGTCATGGGCTGGGCGCTCGATCAGATGCTCACCATGCTCCACCCGATCATGCCGTTCATCACGGAAGAGATCTGGTCCCTTTCCGGTGACCGCGACAAAATGCTGATCCACGCCGACTGGCCCACATACGGTGCCGAGCTTGTCGATGACGCCGCCGTCACCGAAATGCGCTGGGTCCGCGACGTGATCGAAAAAGTCCGCCGCATCCGCGGAGAAATGAACGTCCCCAAATCCTTGAAAGCTCCGCTTCTGCAGCTCTCCTGCGACGAAGCCGGTCAAAAGGCATGGGCCCAGAACGAAGTCATCATCCTGCGCGACCGCGAAGCGGGCATCGAAGGCCTCACACCGGCGGACACTGCCCCCAAAGGCGCAGCCACCGTTGCTGTCGAAGGAGCCACTTTCGCGCTACCGCTAGAAGGCCTGATCGATGTCGCAGCCGAAACCGCCCGCCTCGAAAAGTCGCTTCAGAAGCTCGGCAAGGAACTTGGGGGCCTCCGCGGCCGCCTGAGAAATCCCAAGTTCCTCGAAAGCGCGCCGGAAGACGTCGTCGCGGAAACCAAGGAAAACCTCGCCACCCGCGAGGAAGAAGAATCCCGCCTCACCGAAGCACTCGCCCGCCTCAAGGAGGTTGGTTAACCCTTTTCTTCTTGGCAAAAATATCCTCCGGGGGTGTGGGG
>CAZMRS010000761.1:0-1113 GCA_964568435.1 uncultured Boseongicola sp.
AGACGCGCCGGGTCGCAATAGTCGCCATTTGTGAGGAATTCCGCACCCTTAACGGTGACCACGATGTCTCCCATCTGACCCTCGTCCAGCTCGACACCATCTGCGCCTACGCCGATGAAGAGCACGTCTTCAGCGCTCATGTAGATACTGCCTGCGCCGCGCTCGTCAACACGTAAGCCATCTGCATCGAAACGCCCCTGACCAACGCCGCGCACAGTCACGCCTGAGAGATCAACACTTATCGACGCAGCCGAACCTTCGCCCGCGCCACCACCGCCGCCGCCGCAGTCATCTGCGAGAGAGCAGTCGGAAATGTGGATGCCGTGACCGGCGACGTCTTCAACGGTGACGTCACTCAGTGTGAGGGAAACCGTGCCCGTTTGATCGTCGCGGACGTCGACAAAGATGCCCTTGCCTGCGGCTCCGTCCAAGTCGCCGCGCGCGTCAATGCTGTAACCGCCCGGGCCTTTGAGCGTGAGGCCGACGAGGGTCATGTCGCCACCCTGACTGGCGGTCAGCAGCGTCGCATTTGCAGATGTTTGAATGGTTGTCCCATTGCCGACAACGGTGACAGGTGCCGTCCCGGCGTAGATCAGTCCACTGTCGATGGTGATCGACCCGTCGCTGACAACAAGGATGTGAGACGGTGTGTCGCTGGTCGCGGCAATGGCGAGTGCTGCGCGCAACGAGCCTTCGCCGGCATCAGCAGTAGATGTCACCAGAATCGGTGCATCTGCCAATGCTGCGGTTGGCAAAACCAACCCAAGCGCAAGACATGAAAGGCTTTTTTTGAATGTTGAGAGTGTCATCGGTTGTCCCCTGGTATGCAATTTGAATAACAGGGAGTTTTGTCAGAGCGCGTAACAGCCCGGTGACAGCTTTATGACGCCTCTGCGAAACCGAGCCCCGGATTGCCCATCCGAGGCTCGAGATTTTTGGGCTACATCTGCGCCGTTGGCGTCGATTTGGAAATCGCCATTTCTTCGTCGGACATATCCTCGGGGATACCGTCGAAGAGTGGCGTGGAAAGATATCGCTCGCCCGTATCAGGCAACATGCACAGGATCACTGATCCTTCCGGGGCGCTTTCGGCAACTTTCATCGACACGGCAA
>CAZMRS010000762.1:0-1090 GCA_964568435.1 uncultured Boseongicola sp.
ATTTCGCCATAGGTCAACGTCTCACCGAACGGAATGGCGATCAGCGCATCGAGGAATTTGCGTTGCCGAGGCGAAACCTTGGGGGCCAAAGGCACATTGAACTCCGTTAACTCTCCCGCAAAATATGCCGCCAATTGACGATGCGCTTCGATCAGAACCGGCGTATCGTCAACACCCTCACCACCCCAATTCAACGCAACAATCGCGCCCGCCTCCTCGACAAGCGTAATCGCTCCGAAAGGCGTATCGCGCGTCAGTTCAGGCAAGATCTGATCTTCTTCTTGGTCAAAATATTCCCGGGGGTCCGGGGGCAGAGCCCCCGGCGGATCGGCCCGCACAAGCGGGTCGAAACTATCCCAGCGCGGCGTCGCACCTTGCGCATGTCCCGGCGTGTGTATGGCTGCCGACATCAGGAAGGATCTTCCAGCAGCGCTGACACTTATCTCCGTCTGCAGTCTCAAACACGACGCCGACGCCCTCAATTTCAGGTAGGCGGAACGCCTCGGCTGGTGCTGGATCACTTGTAAGCGCGATCGCTGAGGTGATGCAGATGTCGTGGAACGGCAACGCTTTCAGGTCCGCCAGCACAGCCGCATCTTCGACGTGCACAACCGGCGCTGCCTCAAGCGAAGCCCCAATAACTTTATCGCGACGCTGAACCTCCAAAGCCGCGGTCACAACACGGCGCACCCGCCGAACGCCCGCCCATTTGGCAGCCAGCGTCTCGTCAAGCCAATCCTTCGGTGTCTCTGGAATGTCTTCCAAATGCACAGAACCGTCTCCACCCGTCCGCTCCAGCCACACTTCTTCCATTGTGAACGTCAAGATCGGCGCGAGCCACGTGTTCAACCGCGCCAGCACAATATCCAGAACCGTCAGCGCCGCGCGACGCTCAAGCGTGTCGCCATCGCAGTAAAGCACGTCCTTGCGGATATCGAAGAAGAACGCAGACAGATCGGACGTTGCAAACTCGAACACTGCCCGGAAAACACCCTGGAAATCGTAGACCTCGTATCCCGTACGAACTTTGTAATCCAACTCAGCCAGACGACGCTGTACACAGCGCGCCAACTCAGGCATATCCGCCAGC
>CAZMRS010000763.1:0-1089 GCA_964568435.1 uncultured Boseongicola sp.
TGGGCCTGCAGGCTATGGGTGGTGCCGGGTTTATGGCGGATGCGCCGGTTGCGAGGCTCTTCCGGGACGCAAAGCTGATGGAGATCGGCGCTGGCACGTCAGAAATACGTCGGATGCTGATCGGGCGCGAACTTATGGCCGCGATGGTGTGATCCGTGGCGGTGTACTTCAAAATGCCGAAATCAGTGGTGCGTATGACAGCGGTGTTGTGCGCGATCGGGGCAGGGGCCGGAATCTGGCTCGGCAGCCGAGAGTTGCCGACTGAATCGGACGTCATTTTGAGTGGTGTTTCTTTGTACACGTCAGAGACCGGAGCCGATGCCACCGAGTGTGTCGGTGTTCCGGGGGAGGCGTTGGTTTGGATCTCGGTGCGGTGCGGGAAGGACGAGACGCTCCGAGTCTATCACTTTGATCGGCAGGGTGACCGAATGTCTGACGATAGTGAGGGCGCAGTATGACTGTTTCCAGCGGCGGGTGTCCTGAACCCCTATATGTTTGGGGCAAGGAGGCGACCTAATGAACGAAATCCAGACTGACCCGCAGATCGAGGACCTTCTCAGTGAGCAAGACGCGTATCGCGCAGCACCTCCTTCTGCCCTGCCTCGTATGATGCGTGGACTTTCAAAGCCCATCGGTTTGTTGACGCATCGATTGATCCCGTCCGAGGCGATTGAGTTTGCGATACGTGGTGCCGATTGGGCTGCTTCAAGTTCAATTCGTAAAGCTGCTATTTCGCACGATTTTTCCGATCTGCAGGCTTGTGAGGAGGCCGTCGCTGAAGTGCGGCGCTGGGCCTTGGGATATGCGGTCACCGGCGGCGGTGCAGCGGGGGCGTTTGGTGCTTTCGGTTTGGCTTTGGACGTGCCAGCGACGATTGCGCTGGCATTGCGGACGGTTCGACTGACGGGGCTTTGTTATGGCTTTGGTGATGATACCGAGATCGAGCGCGTTTACATTTTGGATGTGCTGAACCTCGCGGGAGCAAACTCGGCTGAAGAAAAGGCTAACGCCTTACAGCGGCTTGAGAAGGATCGGTCCGAGATTGACCCCGAGAGCTGGCAAAAGATCGTGAAGTTGACTGGTCAGACT
>CAZMRS010000764.1:0-1085 GCA_964568435.1 uncultured Boseongicola sp.
GCCCCGGTCCGGCTTACTCGGACTTGGCTCCAAGGACGCAACACTCTTCGTGGTGGTCATCGTCCTGACGATGCTGGCCCCCTTCATCCTGAACCCCTTCCCGGAAAGCTCAGGTCTGGCGCAGTTTAACGCGGGCTACCCCGATTTGATGCAGCGCTTCGTAATTTTTGGCATCTTCGCCATCGGGTTCAACATCCTCTTCGGCCTCACTGGCTATCTCTCATTCGGCCACGCGGCCTTCTTGGGAGTGGGCTCCTACGCCGCCATCTGGATGATGAAGCTGGTCACACTGAACATCATCCCGGCGATCTTTATGTCGATCATCTTCGCGGGCGCCTTCGCACTGCTCGTGGGCTTCATTTGCTTGCGTCGCTCAGGCATCTACTTCTCGATCCTGACGCTTGCCTTCGCTCAGATGTCTTACGCGCTGGCCTACTCGGTGCTCACACCGATCACAGGCGGTGAAACCGGCCTGCAGATCAAACCGACAGACCGCCCACTGCTCAGCGGACTGGAAGAAGGTGAGATCGGTCGTGCCAATCTCTTCGGTCTCGACATGCGCTCAAGCTATGAGTTGATGGCGGGTGATTGGGTCTGGACGTTCAACGCAGGCTACTACATCGCAGCGGTTGTGATGATCGTCGCGTTCTACGTTTCGATCCGCATCTTCCGCTCGCCCTTCGGCATGATGCTTCGCGCCGTAAAGTCGAACCAGCAGCGCATGAGCTACACAGGTCTGAACTCCAAGCCTTACACACTCGCGGCCTTTGTGATCTCAGGCATGTACGCCGGTCTTGCCGGTGGCCTGATGGTCGCAATGGACACGCAGGTAGGCCCAGAGCGTATGTTCTGGACGGCATCCGGTGAAGTCGTGCTCATGGCCATCCTTGGCGGTGTCGGTACTCTGATCGGCCCGGTCCTTGGCGCAGGTATGATAAAGTACATGGAAAACATCATTTCCAAGATCAACTCGTCGATCCTGCACGAATGGTTCGCCTTCCTGCCTGATGGCCTTGAAGACCTCGTCGTCACGATGGTCTACCCGTTCATCGGAAAAGGCTGGCACCTGACACTTGGTATCGTGT
>CAZMRS010000765.1:0-1084 GCA_964568435.1 uncultured Boseongicola sp.
TGTTTGGAACTCTAACAAAAAGTAAAAAGCACTTTCTGTCATTGAATGAATTTCATGTCGAAGGCCGACGCCTGTTTGCAGAAACGGTGCGCGCGCGTGGCGATTTCAGTGCCGCCTATGCGAACTTTCTACGGCTTTCCGAAGAAAACCCGGACGACATGCCAGCGCGACTTGCACTTAGCGAAATGGCCATTGAGGCCCAAAACTGGGAAGAGGCCGAACGGCATTCCACGGTGCTACTAAATGCCAATGCTCAGCTGGATGGTGTCGACGTCGTAGACATTGTTTTGCAGTATCGACGAGCAGTGTTGGCCGAAGATCAACAAGCCATCGACGAAATACTATCGCGAGCTATCGCGCTCACTGAAGCTCGCCCAAAGGACTCAACGTTGCTTCGCACAATCATCGACATACTACTTCGTCGAAACGAGACCGATCGTGCGATGGCGTTCATTGACCAGGCTATCGCCGTAGCACCGACGGCACCAATTTACTACCAGTTAAAATCGTCAATTCTTGCTGAAAACGAGGACTTCGTGGGTCTGGAAGCCCATATGAGAGCGACAGTTGATGCCTTTCCCGATGACGATGAGACAAAAGGCCTGCTCGTTAGACTGCTAACGTCTATGGGGCAACCGGAGCGCGCGGAGGCGTTTCTTCGAGAGCAGATCGCCAATTCAGAGGATAACCTTGATCTCCAAGTCGCATTGGTTGGCTATCTCCGCCAGATCCGCGGTGGCGAGGCCGCATTGGCCGAAATCGATGCCGCGCTCGATGACTTCAACGACGCGCCTTCCCTGCTTGCTTTGCGTGCAGGTCTACTTTTCGACGGCGGCGATCGAGAGGCGGGAATTGCTCAGATGCAGAGCGTTGTCGACAATGCTTCGGAAGAAGATGACGATCTATCTGGCTATAAAATCTCCTTGGCTAGGATGCTGATCGCGGAAAGCAACGAAGTCGGCGCCCGGCAATTGGTGGAGGATGTGTTGGCTGTGGATTCGGCACATGTCGCAGCACTCAAGCTGAGCGCCGGTTGGCAAATTGACGGTGATCAGATTGATGAGGCGATCAACACATTGCGACG
>CAZMRS010000766.1:0-1083 GCA_964568435.1 uncultured Boseongicola sp.
GACGCCCAGTTCTTCCAGATAGTCGAGCTTGCCGAGAATGCCGTTCAGATCGTCAGCAAATCGATCAATGTAGAAGACATAGCCGACCATATCTGGACGCTGGAACCAATCGGGCTCCAGGTCGCGCTTCATATCGAGCCATTTGAGGTCGTCCGGGCGATTTTCCCAGGCCTTAAGAAGTGTGGATTCCAGGCGTGTGCGAAGGTTCGCGTAGTCTGGATTTCGGCCATATAGTGCTTCGAACATGTCGAAGAGATCGCGGCGCGAGCGTTCCAGGCGGAGGTCAAACAGAGCTTGATTGTGTGGTGTCAGAGTCATGCGTGCGGCCAAAAGTGATCCGGGCAGATCTAGAAGCATCGTGTGCAGACGTAAATCCCGTTCAGTCCCCGGACGGGTCAAGGACCCGGCTGGGAGGAGTGCCAAACTTTCGGGAAAACTCGCGGCTGAACTGGGTGGCGCTTTCGTAGCCGACTTCAAATCCGGCGGTTGACACGGACACCCCCTCTTCGGCCAGAAGGCGGCGCGCTTCGATCATGCGCAGCTCTTTGAGGTATTGAAGCGGCGAAGTCCCGGTGACCGATTTGAAATGCTCGTGAAAAGACGAGATGCTCATGCCGGCGATATCGGAGAGCTCGGCTATCGCGATTGGGTTGCGAAAGTCCCGCCTTATCTTCCGAATTGTCTTTCCTATACGACTGGCGTGGCTGTCGTGAGACAGCAGGCTGCGCAACAGCCCGCCCGCGGGCGAGGTCAGAAGTCGGAAATGGATTTCGCGCAGGACCGAAGGGCCAATCACCTCTGCGGCCAAGGGCTCGTCAGCGAGCGCGAGGTATCTGCCAATGGGATCAGCAAGGTCCGGTGTTACCGGTATGCGCGAAAGCGCCAGCGCGGACTGTGGCGTGCTGTCAGTCCCGATGTGCTCGTAGAGGCTACGCAGCACTGTCAGGTCGAGCGACAGGATGAGTGCGAGATAGGGTTTCGTTGGACTGGCTTCGGTGGTCCGCGAAGAGACCGGCATGTCGTGGCTGACAAGTAGTGCATCTCCTGCGGTCATGGAAACGGACATTCCGCCTGCGTTGAGAA
>CAZMRS010000767.1:0-1082 GCA_964568435.1 uncultured Boseongicola sp.
ATCACCGGGTGATCGATGGAGCGCTTGGTGCGGAACTGCTGAACGCAATCAAAGACAACCTGGAAAACCCGGTTGCGATGCTGGCGTAAGGCTAAGTTTCGCCCCTGACGGGGCGATCCGCCGGGGCTCTGCCCCGGACCCCGGGATATTTTGCCAAGAAGAAATAAGGCCCCGTCCACTTGCGGGGCCAATTCTTATTTCAGAAGCGACGCGCCGCTTTCCATGCGAAGGATCTTGCCGTCCTTTAGCGTGTTGGCCGTCAGCACGGCCTCCCGCGTCCCATCGGGAAAGGACATGAACGAATGTTCGACGAGAATATCGTCGTTTTCGTAGACGCACCTCTGGTTGTCGATGGACCAGCCATCTTCACCGCTCATTGCGCCAACCATCTCGGCCATTTCCGCCTTGGTCATGGACGTCCCGGACTGGTGACGCACGAACTCGAAATCGTCATGCAGGAGATCGACAAATGCGTCAGGGTCTTTCGATTGCAATGCGGCAGTTAGTTTTTCATACACACTCATGGCACACTCCCCCTCTTGGTTTCGGTGGCGGCAGCTTAGCATACTTTGGTGCATGTATTGACTGAGGGCGCCAGAGCGCAAGAAAGGCGCCCTTGTGGAGCGCCTTTTTCAGTCATGGTATCAGTGAATTAGCTATCGAAGCTCACACCTTCGATATCGGTTCCGTCGACGATCTCGGTGCCGAGCACTTTGAAGCTGCCGACGCCATCGTCGTCTTGAACAATCTCGAAGCCGGTTTCGCCGTCGTCATTGCCGGACGTCTTGCCTTCGAATGTGACGACATGCGTGTCGCCGCCGTCTTCTTCTTCGAAAACCACGCCAACCCCGCCGTTGTTTGACACCGAGACGTTGACCAGCGTGCCGATGACGTCGCCTGGACCCTCTTCGGAGTTCTTAACAGCATCGTCGGTGTTGCCGTCAGCAATGACGTTGATCAGCGTCAGTTCGATGTTGCCACCGTCTTCTTCGTCAAAGTCGAGGCCCTCATCGAAGTTGGCCGTGATGACCGCATCTTCTACAACGGCGCGGATCGAACCCGGGCCGACTTCGTCGATGTCA
>CAZMRS010000768.1:0-1080 GCA_964568435.1 uncultured Boseongicola sp.
GTCCGTTTTACTGGCCGCATTCGCTGTGCTGACGGATCGGCCCCTTGTGGGCCAGCCTGTTCAGGCATCGGTCCTGTCCGAGCGCCAACTCTTCATCGAAGGCTCGGGAAATTCCATCAAAGCGACAGACGCCGCCACGGGTGAGATTGTGCTCGATCTTGGGAACGGCGGATTCATCTCGGTTGTAAACGACGGACTTGAGCGTGCGCGGCTTGTCTCGCGCATCACTGACAACCCAGCGGTGACGCTGACACTCTACGAAACAGGGAGATTATCACTCGAGGATCCAGCCAGCGGTTGGAGCACCGAAATTTCGTCATTTGGCCCCGGCAATATCGCCGTCTGGCTGAACCTTCTTAAGAAATAACCAAAAAAGGGAATCGAAAGAATGGGATTGCTTACACGTGAAAAGGAAGTCGTGCCCTGCACGGTTGAAGTCAGTCACCGGTTCGAAGAACTGTCCGCGCACGTGCGGTTCGACAACGGCGCCGTGGTTCATCCGGGAGACGTTGTCAAAGTCCACGGCGCCCCGGTGATGGCGGGCTTTGGAGAAGTTATCAGCGAGCAGCGTGAAGCGACGATCACCCGCGCCAGCGCGCTTGAGCGGCTCTGGACCCGTATGACGGGTGACTTTGAATTCATTGAACTCTGCGAGTTCTCGTTTTCGGAGGAGATCACGCTGTGAACATTCAAAACTCAAATCACCCAGCAGACGCAACCACCGTTGAAGAAGGCCTCGCCCGCGTCGAAGCACAAGCCCAGTTCACAAGTGACGACGCAACCGCGCTCGCCATGCAAAATACGCTTATGACGCCGCGGTTCTATACCACCAACTTCGACGAGCTGGACGCCGTGGACGTCACGCCGGTGCGAGGCGACTGGGACAAACTCCTCGCGCAAATGGAAAGCGACCCGAACAAAGGCCACTTCAAAAAGAACGAGGACTGGGATTCAATCGACTGGGATGGCATGGACCCCGAGCTCAAGAAAGAGTTCGTTGATTTTCTCGTGTCGTCTTGCACAGCCGAATTCTCTGGCTGCGTTCTCTACAAGGAAATGAAGCGCCGCGGCACGAACGAG
>CAZMRS010000769.1:0-1079 GCA_964568435.1 uncultured Boseongicola sp.
CACAATATCCGCCGCCGATGTGCCTTGCTGGCTCATTCGCATATCCAGGGGACCATCTGCCATGAACGAAAATCCTCGCTCCGCGTGATCGAGCTGCATGGACGACACACCGAGATCAAGCACCACCCCATCAAGCGGCGCCTCAACATACTGATCCAAATCGGAAAATGCGCCCTCGACCAACTTTAGGCGGTCGCCATATTCACCCACCCAATCTGCGGCCAGGTCAAACACCATCGGGTCACGATCGACGCCGGTGACTTCATCAGCCCCTGCCGCCAGAAGTCCCCTCGCGTAGCCGCCAGCACCAAAGGTTCCATCCAGCCAGCGCCCTTTGATCGGGGCGCAGGCCTCCAAAATAGCATCCAAAAGAACAGGAATATGTGGATCACGATCAGATGCCTTGGCAGCGGCAGCCATCCGTCACTCTCCCCCGCTGACCATTTCCAACAGCGCCCACTCGTCGGCACCTTCCGGCAGATCGTCCATCGGATTGTAATCCGGCTCCTGCGCGTCATAGGTCTCTGGCGTCCAAATCTGGAACGTGTCGCCCATCGCGATGAAATAGGCCTCGCCATCAATACCGATCTTTTGCCGCAACTTCGCGGGCAGAACGATCCGCCCGGTTTCGTCCACAGACGCCGGGAGAGACTGACCGTTGAACAACCGCTCCAAACGACGGCGCGCAGCAGACCCGCGCGGCAAGCGCTCGATCTTCGCATCCACGTCGTTGGCGGAATCCATTGTAAAGCATTCAAGGTAATCGCGGCTCTCATCGCCATAAACGATGACGAACTCGGGCGCCTTACCTTCGGACCAAAGCGGATCACCAGCCTCAAGCACACGGCGATAGTGGGCCGGGATAGACACCCTGCCTTTCGTGTCCACCTTCTGAACACCTTCGCCTCTGAACCTGCGAACCACTGTCCCGCGGCCCCTTTCTTCGTTTCGCCCCCTTAAAGCGAAAGCGGCGGATCGGACTGCTGCCAGTGTCCGATCCGCCGCCCTCGTCCCGTTTCCGGGATGTCCAGCTGCGCGCGCCACCTGGGGGGATGTCTGCTCGCCCGCGCGCCGGATCT
>CAZMRS010000770.1:0-1077 GCA_964568435.1 uncultured Boseongicola sp.
AGGCGCTTGCCGCGTTCGTCACGGAAGGGTCCATCGGCTTCCACATCTGAGAAGCGGTCGGCGCGGAACATGCGGAAGTCGTCGCGAAGTTCGCACCATGCCACAAGCGTCCAGACTTTGCCCCAGAACCATAGGCCAAGCGGTCGTATGGTGCGCGTTGAAGGGGTTCCGTCTTCGGTCGTGTAGCTGACGGTGAGGCGCGTTTTGGATTCGACTGCCGCTTCGAGGACGTCGAGGCGTTTGCGCGTTTCGCCGTCGAGAGATGGCATCTGGAAGGCGTGGACCTGAACCTCTCCAGCGCGGGCGCGCGCGTCCTCCGGTAGTACCGCACGGATTTTGACGAGCGCCTCTTCGGCGGCTTCGGCCATGGCGGTGCCTCCCCAGGCGCGGATCAGGCGGGCTCCCGCCGTGAGGGCGACAATTTCGGAACGTGTGAACATGAGAGGTGGGAGGTCGTAGCCTTCGCGCATGATGTAGCCGACACCGGCTTCGCCATCGATCGGGACGCCGGTGCCGATGAGGTCGGCGATGTCGCGGTAGATTGTGCGCTCGCTGACTTCGAGTTTTTCCGCCAGCGTGGCCGCCGTGGTGAGCCGACCGTCGCGCAAATACTGCACGATCTGGAAGAGTCGGTCGGCCCTGCGCATCAGGCGGCTTTCGCTTCGAACAGGCCGATGGAGTTTCCATCGGGGTCGAGCGCGTACTGGAAGCGACCGACGGGCAGGGGGATCGGGTCGCCGACGACGCTACCGCCTGCTTTCCAACAGCGATCTGCTGTAGCTTCCAAGGTGTCAGGTACGTTCAGATGGACTGTTGGACCCTGACCTGGCGCAGAAGGTTCACCGGGATAGAGGTGACCTGCGACGCCGCGTTCAGGGTCGGCGAGGTCGGCCATCGGATTAGGCCCAGTGTCGTTACGTTCCATCTGATACTTGAACACCTCGCTATAAAACGCGATGCCGCGGTCGATGTCACGAACCGGAATTTCAGTCCATACGACAGTGTTGTCAGGAGAATATGCCATGAAAGTGCTTCCTTTGTTGAATGAATAAGACCTTGTTGCACACCCCTCCTGAC
>CAZMRS010000771.1:0-1074 GCA_964568435.1 uncultured Boseongicola sp.
ATAGAGCTTGCGAATGTCGAGCACATCAGGGCCAGCGCTTGGTGACAGGATGGGAAGCTCCAACTCCTTGCCATCAAAACTGAGTTTGGCGGTTTTCTTGCTCTCTGACATGGTCATCCCCGTCTGTTCGGGCCGACTTTGACAGCCGGTCGGTTAGTCCATCGCGCTATGCGCCGGATTTTGCAAAAGGGCTGGCCCGGGCGTGGCGGGATGCCCTTGTTCAGGTTGCCGCGTCGTTCAATCGTTGCACGGTCTCTTCGCGGCCGAGAACCAGCATCATATCAAAAACGCTTGGGCTGACGGCCCGACCTGCCAATGCGGCTCTTAGCGATCCCGCGAGCTTGCCAAGCTTGAGGTCGTGTGCCTCTGCCAAGGATTTAACAGCGCCCTCCAGGGCGTCTCGCGACCAGCTAACATTTTGCAGGTGCGGCGTCAATTCTCTCAGTATACCACGGGATACAGTATCGAGTGATTTCGCGGACTTTTCATCTGGCTCAATTGGCCGATCATTCAGAACAAATGCGGCTTTTTCAATGAGTTCCGGGTATGTCCGCGCCCGGTCCTTGAGGCAATACATCGCAGGCGCAAGGGCCGCTTCCTTGGCGTCAGATAGCTTTTCTTGTCCTGAGGCAGCCAGATATTCCTGAATTTCTGCTACGAGTGCAGCATCGTCCATAACGGCGATATGTTGGCCCGAAAGATTTTGCAGCTTTTTGGTGTCAAACCGGGCAGGGGCCTTGCCGATACCATCAAGCCCGAACCATTCAATCGCCTGTTCGGTGGTGAAGAATTCGTCATCCCCATGGCTCCACCCCAGACGTGCCAGATAGTTCCGCATACCAGCTGCCGGATACCCATCCGCTTGCCATTCTTCGACCCCGAGCGCCCCATGGCGTTTCGACAGTTTCTTGCCGTCCTCGCCGTGGATCAGCGGGATATGTGCCCAAACCGGCACATCCCAGCCCATTGCATTATAAACCAGCATCTGGCGCGCGGCATTGTTCAGGTGATCGTCGCCGCGGATCACATGGGTCACGCCCATATCATGGTCATCAACCACCACCGCGAGCCTAT
>CAZMRS010000772.1:0-1074 GCA_964568435.1 uncultured Boseongicola sp.
GTTTCTGAGACCGAGGTAGAGTGTGATGCCGCAAATATCGTCTGGCCCCGCTTCGTGGATAGTCACTTTCGTGACAGTTCCCATGGCTGTTGCGGCCAGTTGGCGGTTCAATGGTTCACCGAAGACTTTTTGCGCATCACGGTGGCCCATGCGGACGGGCAGACGCACTTCAGTGAGCGTCACGTCGATGGTCGTTGGCTTCAACTTCAAGTCGCGAAAAAACATGTCCCATATCCCCTTAGGCCAGCAGTGAGGGAAGTTTGGCGGGAAATCGTGGCGTGAGACTGAGGAATTTGTGGCGAAACTGTGGCCGACTATTTCCGAAAACTGTCAAGGCTGACGACTTCTGCGTCGCTTGGAGCCTCGGTTGTTTCCATTTCGGGCGCTTGGACGGGTTCGAGCTCGGGCACATCGTCGTCTTCGTCGTCTTGAGTTTCGAATCTCAGGCCGAATTCGACGGATGGATCCACGAAGGTTCGGATTGCGTCGTAGGGAATGTAAAGTGGTTCGGGCGAGTCGCCGAAATTCAATGTGACCGCAAAGCCTTCGTCGGTGACATCCAGGTTATCGAACCAATGCTGCATGACGACCGTCATCTCATCCGGGTAGCGATCGCTGAGCCAATCCGCGATTTCGACATCGGGGTGCATCGTGTCGAAGGTGATGAAAAAGTGGTGCTGGCCGGGCAGGCCGTGTTCGGCGACGTCGGTGAGCACTTCCTGTATCAGGCCGCGCATGGCCCGGTGCATCAGGGTGCCGTAATCTATTGTGCGCGTCATGCCGACTCCTGAATGAGTTGCGTCCAGCATAAAAGATTCGACTTGGATGAAAAGTAGGTCCGCGCGGATTTGGCGTTTCGCCGCGTGTCTGTTTCTCAGTTGGCCGATACGGGGATAAATGCAGGCTTCTGTTGCCAGTTGCCTAATCCTTATAGGCAAAATGCCGGATTCTGTTGCCAGGCTCCGGCGGGCCCCGCCTTAGGCTGCTAGGCCTAAGGGCTTAGATTTCGATAGTTCCGACTGCTTAAGCAGCCATTGCCATCGGAGCTTTGTTGTCATTTGCAACTAGCTTATG
>CAZMRS010000773.1:0-1073 GCA_964568435.1 uncultured Boseongicola sp.
AGAGGGCAGACAGCGGAGTTGAGCAGAAAAGGGACTGAGCATCATGTGCCGGTACACACTTCCACTTGTCGTCATTTCAAGCCTGACATTGGCCGCTTGTGGGCCTCAAACACAGACAGACGAGGAACTCGCGCGGGCATTGCAAGACGTCAATGCAATTGACGAAACCAACCTCAACGATGTGATGTTGACCGTCGCGGATCCCGATGAAGCGGTCGCCTATTTCCAAAGAACTCTTGCCGTAAACCCAGATCGGATCGACCTGGCCCGCGGCCTCGCTATCTCGCTTGTGCGGTCCGGCAAATCCACGGCAGCCGCATCCGCCTGGGCCAACGTTCTGGAAATGGAAGGCGCAACAAACGAGGACCGCGTTGAATACGCTGACGCTTTGATCCGCGCAAACCAATGGGACCGCGCCGAGGAAGAGTTGGATAAAATTCCCCCGACGCACGAGACATTCAAGCGCTATCGCCTGGAAGCTATGGTCGCGGATAGCAATCAGGAATGGACGAAGGCCGACAGTTTCTACGAGATCGCCGTAGGCCTTACCACAAGACCGTCGGGCACCCTCAATAACTGGGGATACAGCCATCTCACCCGCGGCAATTTTTCAGAAGCCGAACGCTTGTTTGGTGAGGCGCTGACCTATGACAGCACGATGTTTACAGCCAAGAACAACCTTGTTTTGGCCCGCGCTGCGCAGCGCCGCTACGACATGCCCGTCGTTCCAATGACACAGACTGAGCGTGCTCAGCTGATCCACACAGCCGCGCTGTCAGCGATCAAACAAGGCGACGTCAACACTGGAAAAAGCTTGCTTCAAGAGGCGATTGACACCCATCCACAGTTCTTCGAAGCAGCTGTGCGAAGTCTTGAAGCCCTTGAAAACTCTGCAACAAATTAACGGAGCCAGTTCGAAATGGTAACCACCTGGACCGAAGCGGCCTGGTTCCTGCCGTTTGTCATCCCCATCGCAATCTGGGTTGCGTGGAGCGATATGTCATCCATGAAGATCCCGAACAAAGCTGTGTTGGCTTTGCTGGCCGTCTTTGCCGTCGTGGGGCTGATCGCTC
>CAZMRS010000774.1:0-1071 GCA_964568435.1 uncultured Boseongicola sp.
TCAAAGCAACCAAAAACCGCGCAAACCCCTCGTGAGACGTTCATCGAAAAAAGCCACCTCTCCTTTCACCCTTTAACAAATACCTGAAAAGAAAGAGGCCGCGCGACGAAAGTCGCGCGGCCCCTGGATCGGCTGGCCAACGGCCAGACGAAACTCTATCCCGCCGCAGCCTTTTCTTCCGCTGCTTCTGCAAGCGCTTCTGCACGCGCCGCAAGCTCTGCCAGAGTCTGCGTCACCTCATCCGGGATCACAGCAACCTCAACACGCTGCGGTTCCGGCTGCGGACGCCCCTGAAGCTCCTCAATCCACGCCTGCTGCTGTGCAACCTTGTCTTCCAATGCCTTAAGCTGATCATCGGCACCAGCCGCCTTATCAGCCAGCATCAGGCCAGCCATCAGCAACATCCGGCTCTCAGGCAAACGGCCGATCTGGTCCATCAACGACGCCGCCTCGTTGTCGAGCAATCCAGCTGCCGCCTGCAAGAAATGTTCCTCGCCTTCCTGACAAGCCACCTGGAAAGGCCGCCCACCGATATTGATCGTTACCTCTGGCATATCAGGCCTCCTTCAAAACCGGTTCAAGCGACGCGAGAATATCCTCGATTTCCGCGCGATCCGACGCGCGCGCGGCTTTCTCAGCATCCAAGGCCGACTTCAAAGACGCGTTGACCAAATCACCGTCTGGCAAGGCGGATGCATTCGCTTCCCTTAGAGCGCTGTTAGACTTGCGCAGATCGTCTCCGACCGCCTTCAGACGTGTCAGTTCCCCGTCCCGTGAGGCGAGCTGTTCCTTCAGTCGAGCAACCTGTGCCTCAAGGCCCGCAACGGTCGTTTCCTGCTTATCCTTGATCGCGCGCACCCGCTCTTCCAGCTGTGCGTTGGCCACGCGCTCGGCTTCCAATTCCTCGGCCAGTGCGGCAGCTTTGGCGGCATCCTCGCCCCCTCCGCCCACGCCGAGGCGGTCCATCGCCTGACCCGCTCTGTCCAATGCCGCTGTGATGCGGCGCTCAAGTTCGGAAATGTCGCTCATCTGACGATCCGCTCCCTTGGTTTTTGGCAAGGGCCCGAGCGC
>CAZMRS010000775.1:0-1060 GCA_964568435.1 uncultured Boseongicola sp.
TAGAAGATGCCCGTGCAGACGGTTTCAAGATTGTTCCTCTCTGCCCGTTCGTGAACCGTCAAAGAGCCAAGCACCCGGATTGGGCCGATGCGTTTAACGTGTGATTGGCGGTACCAAACGCACCAATTTTGTAAGACGTGCGGACTGTTCATAATTTAGAAACAGCATCATAATATTGCCCTAATCTGTTGCTAATCGACGCTCAATGACTATGAGCAATTCAATGCAACCCCCTCGTGCAAATAACGCCGCGGCCTCGTCGCGGCGTTGGCGTGAAAATGCGCTGACGATTTCTTTGGTCGTTTTGGTTGTGGTTGGCCTGGTCGGTTTGGCGCTCGCCACAGGTTGGGAGGAGACGATCGCGGCGATCAAAGGGCTCTCAGCCATTGAAATCGTTGGGCTTTTATCGCTCAGCCTTGTGAACTACGTCCTGCGCGGCTTGCGGTGGCATGTTTTTGCAGGGCGCTTGGGATTACCAACTTCGCTCACTCAGAACCTGCGCCATTTCCTGGGTGGGTTCGCCATGTCCGTCACCCCTGGTCGGATCGGTGAGCTTGTTCGCATGCGATGGATCGAACGCGAAACGGGCTGGCCTTTTGATCGTACGGCACCACTGGTTCTGATCGATCGTGCATCTGACCTCGTCGCGATGGCCCTATTGCTCGCTCTGGGTCTCACTTTGTCCACCACAGGCCTCGCTGGCGGCACGCCAGTGGTCATCCTTGCATTGATCGCTGCCTACATCGCCACGCGACCCGCGCTTTTGAAGCAGGTCGGCGACATCGGTCACACCCTCAGCACCAAGCGCTTCCCGCGCCTGTTCGCGCGCGTTCGACGCGCCGCCAAGTCTTTGACAGCCTTCCAAAAACCGTCGCTCCTGATTGTCGCCGGTTTTCTTGGGTTCGTTGGCTGGCTCGCTGAAGGCTGGGCTTTTCACCTTTTGCTGACTTGGATGGGTGCTGACATCGGTTTCTGGACCGCAGTCGCAATTTTCATCTTTGCTACACTTGCAGGCGGTCTCACTGGCGCACCCGGCGGACTTGGCGGCGCAGAAGCTGCT
>CAZMRS010000776.1:0-1060 GCA_964568435.1 uncultured Boseongicola sp.
CTTGCCGGTGCAGGCCGCAGTCGCGAAATTCGGGAGAACGTCTCTTGCCCGGCAAGAGCAACGACCGACGATCCGATCAACGAAGCATCCATTCTCCATCCGGGAAAAAGGCGTGGAATGCGAATGCGAACATGACATCGTGCGGCACGTCCTTTCCGTCCTTGCGGACCCGGATCGTTCCGACATCCTTTCCGCGTCCGATCCGCGCCGTATCCAGCGCCGACGCTTGCCCGGACGCCCACGAGATGGTGAGCCCAGCCTCGGTAATCTCTCCCTCCGCCGCCAGCCGTGGTACCGGCCAGGCACGGTTACCAACGCGAACCACGCGCGCCAGGGGTTGAATGCCGTGCGGCGGCAACTCACCATTGTAGAGAAACGGCCGGCTTGAACTGTCGTAGCTGACGTAGGGGTTCCGTCCGTAGGTTCTGGGGAAGGCGGGCTGGGCCATGACGAGCCCCTCCGGGTTGCGCGTCTTGAATTCGGACCAGCTCTCCATCCAGCTTGGCAGGGGGGTCAAATACGCCCCGGTATATTCGCCGACGATCCCTTCGCCCACCGCCTGCTGCCACCAGCTTTCGGTTTCGCGGTCGTACATGATCAGGTTCGACCCTCGCAGCTTGCCCGTAACGCCGAAGGTCAGAACCCGCCCGTTCACGCGCCGGTCAAACGTCGGAGCGGAGTTGCAAAGCGGGCAGTAGGTGACCGCATAGGGGATGCCGCCAACCTTGTCGTTTATGATCTCGTGCCAGGTCAGGTATCGGATCGGGTAGGCGCGCGGAGTTTCGCCTTCAATCTCGACGGTTACGACAGGCTCGCGGTTTTCGATTTTTGTTTCACTTCCGGCGCGAATGAACTGCGGATCGCTAAGCGCGGGAATCCCGTCCCTGGGCGGCCCTCCCGAAAGGATCTCGGTCCAGCTCTCGACATTGGTCTTTTCGAAGTTTGTTTTCGGCCATTCGTACTGCCAGAACTCCGGGTTCGCCGACGCCTGTGTCGCCATCAAAGCTACCGATAAGATCGCGGCGGTCAGAAGATTTGTGCGCATTGGCCATCCTCCCTG
>CAZMRS010000777.1:0-1059 GCA_964568435.1 uncultured Boseongicola sp.
CATCAATGCTCAAGAACAACCTCGACATCACCTATGCCATTGTTTGGCTTTTGGCTTTGGCGAACGTCGTCGGCACCCTGATCTGTATTGCTGCGTCTGGCGGGATCGCCCGACTTACGACCATACCGTTCGCTCTACTTGCTCCGTTCCTTTTCATGATCATCAGCTTCGCGGCATTCCAGTCGGGTCAGAACCTGATGGACCTTGTCGCGCTCTTCGCTATCGGTTTTCTCGGGATCATGATGCGACGTTTTGATTGGTCGCGTCCCGCATTCTTGATCGGGTTTGTTCTTTCTAATCCGGCTGAGACTTATGCAAACCAGGCAGTGCAAATTGCTCAATCAAGGTTCCGGAAGGGCTTTGAGGAGGGTATTGACTATATCTTCTCGCCAATAGTGATCGTGCTGATAATCATCACTGTACTTTCCGTCGTTGTCGGTTTGCGCCAGGCCAAAACGATCATGGCAGAAGGGGCTGTGGAAAGTGGTGCCAAGCGTGCACCAATGATCTTCCTCTTGGTTGTGCTAGGGTATCTCATCGTCGCGTTTGTAAATGCTTCAATGATCCCCGACTACGCCGCCGCTGACCGTGTATTCCCGCGCTTTGTGTCAGGTGTAGCGATTGTCGCATGTTTGATCCTACTTGTGCAGATGATGATCCGCCCTGAAACGCACGCGCTCTTCGCAGATAGGGAAGCCGGTGACGCTGAAATGAACGCTCACGGGCTTTGGTCAACACTTGCATGGTTCGCCGGGCTGCTGATCCTTACGTCCCTGCTCGGGTTCATCCTTGCGCTTGGGCTGTTCCTTTTTGCCTTTATTCGCCTCCGGGCCGGCAAGAGTCTTGGGTTTTCAGCGCTATACACCGCAGCAGGCATTGCGTTCATGTGCTTGATGGCGGCGCTGCTGAATCGTGATTTCCCACCAGGACTTCTCCAATCATACGTGGACCTACCGTGGCCGCTGACCTGACACTTCTGGCTCTTCCAGGGGATGGTATCGGACCCGAAATAATGGATGCCACCCTAGAAGTTTTGGACTCGGTGCGATCGAAAATCGA
>CAZMRS010000778.1:0-1059 GCA_964568435.1 uncultured Boseongicola sp.
AAAATCCGTACAGTCGTTGCTGACCTTCCGCAGGAGCTTGTAAAAGCCCTTGGCGCGTCGCCAACGCCTATCCCGTGGCCAGAGCTCTTCACATCGTTCCAGACGGGTGTTGTTGAAGGCTCCAAAAATGGCATCACCGACATCATGGGCATGAAGTTCCCGGATGCTGGTCTTCAGTACGTGACACTCGACGGCCACGCCTACATGGGCGCTCTGTGGTTCATGAACAACGAGTCTTTCTCGTCCATGCCAGACGACCTGAAGCGCGTTGTGGTTGACGGCTTCTATGCACTTCAGCAGGCAACATTCGCCTCGCCAAAGCGTAAGTCGATCCAAGCCTATCAGGACTTCCAGGCAGGCGGCGGTGACCTTTATGTTCCGACCCCAGCTGAGAAGGCCGCCTTCAAAGAAGCAGCGACACCTGTCTTCGGTTGGTTTGAAGAAAACGTCGACGGCGGTGCACGCATCCTTGGCGCTTTGAATGCAACTGTTGCAGAAGTTGAAGCAGACATCGCAGCATCGCGTGCATCTGACCTGAACTAAGAACTGCAGATTCAAAACTGCGAAGGGCGTCCCAATCGAGGCGCCCTTTTTCATTAAACCCTAAAGCTCGTTCAAACTGCTTTCGACGATCTCCCAGCCGCCATCACCATCAGCCCTCAGCACATTGAACGACACACCTTCGTCCAAACCGTTCTCGGCAAACACAGCAACACAGACGCCATCGCTACCAGTTGAAAACGCTGTTTTCACGCGTATCTCCTTCGTCGAGGTGTCGTCTTGCAACCACTCTTCATGCAACGCCACGATCGCGTCGCGCCCCCGTGCCGTCGGCCCGTAAGGAGAGTACAAAACCGCATCCTCAGAATAAATCGACCCACACCCAGCCGCATCGCCAACTTTGTAACTCTGAACGTAGCCGTCAAACAGCGCCTGACAGTCTGCTTCAAAGGTAGTCATTGGCTTCTCCCGACCTATTGCCTTTGTGCCGCAGTGGCTGTGCTGTGGCGACCAAGACGTTTGTTCAATTCCATCACCATGCTAACACGACGTGCGGGG
>CAZMRS010000779.1:0-1058 GCA_964568435.1 uncultured Boseongicola sp.
CGACGACCCGATAACCAGACCCTGAGACGGCGGAACTGAACAACTCCAAATCGCTGGCACAGTCTGCCCAACTTGCACCCGGCGCGGCGAGGCATGCTGCTATGAGAGCCAGTCTCACTCTTCAAGACCGGTCAGAGCGGCTGCGAATTCGCGCGGATCGAAAGGCGAGAGATCGTCGATCTGCTCTCCGACACCGATGGCGTGGATCGGCAACCCGAAACGGTCGGCGAGCGCGACAAGTACGCCACCCTTGGCCGTGCCGTCGAGCTTGGTCATAACCAGACCGGAGACGTGGGCAATTTTTTGGAAAATCTCGACCTGGCTCAATGCGTTCTGCCCCGTCGTCGCGTCAAGCACGAGCAGCGTATTGTGAGGTGCGTCTGGGTCTTTCTTTCGGATCACGCGAACGATTTTGGCAAGTTCTTCCATAAGATCGGCGCGGTTTTGCAGCCGACCGGCTGTATCTATCATAAGAAGGTCAGCGCCATCGGCTTCGGCCTTGGTCATCGCTTCAAAAGCGAGGCTGGCGGGGTCGGACCCTTCGGGGGCCGTCATAACCGGAACACCAGCCCTGTCGCCCCAAACTTGGAGTTGCTCGACAGCAGCAGCGCGGAATGTGTCGCCCGCTGCGATGACGACAGATTTACCAGCAGCGCGGAACTGCGAGGCGAGCTTTCCGATGGTGGTGGTCTTGCCGGAGCCGTTGACGCCGACGACAAGAACGACCTGTGGGCGTTTCTGGTAGATTGGAAGCGGCTTGGCGACGGGTTCCATGATGCGAGCGATTTCACTAGCCATCACGTCTTTCAACTCTTCAGTTGAGAACTTACGCCCAATGCGGCCTTCGGCCATGTTGGCCGCGACGCGCATAGCGGTCTCGACGCCCATGTCGGCGGTGATGAGAAGCTCCTCGATCTGTTCGAGCATGTCGTCGTCAAGCGTTCGGCGAACGACGGTTTTCTGCTCTGCACGACCGAAGAGGCGGCCGAGGAGGCCAGGCTTTTCCGTTGTTTCTTCAATGGGTTTCGAGGCGGACTTAACAGGCTCAGATTCCGGTT
>CAZMRS010000780.1:0-1053 GCA_964568435.1 uncultured Boseongicola sp.
CTGATGCAAGATCGGTCAAGTCACCGTGAATGAATTCAGGCGCAACCATCGGTTTTTCGCTCATGCGTTCTTGCTCGGCATCGTCCACATAAATCGCGCCAAATGCCGCTGCGCTTTCGTCCATCCACGGAATAAACAGGTCGGTGATTGCGGCAAATGAACCAGGTCGCATCCAGCCACAGTCGAGAAACGGCTCAACATTGTAGTCCAGAGTTATGGAGCTTACGATAATATCAGCCGCACGAACTGCCTCTTCGGGAGAGCGTTGTTCAGCATCCAAGCCAAGGCCACGCGCCTCGGCGAGAAACCGGTCCACATTTGCCTGTCCTCGCCCGACAGCCAGAACAGTCTCCAAAGGGAAGATATCGCGAAACGCCGCCAAGTGGCTCGACGCCTGCACTCCACACCCGATGAACGCGATCGTTTTTGAAGCCGGATCCGCCAGCTTGCGGGCTGCAACGGCAGACAGCCCAGCCGTGCGCACCGCAGTTATCCAATCAGCCCCCATGACAGCCTTCAAAACACCCGTCTCTGCGTCCAATACTAGGATCGAACCGGTGATCGCAGGCAGGCCGCGCTCGGCATTACCTGGAAATACACCAACGGTCTTCAAAATCGTCAGCCCTTCTGAGCCCACCGCAAGCGTCGACATCATGTAGCGCCCGTCGCCCGGAAGGATAACGGATTTTGGCGTGGTTTGCAGCCGCCCCGCCGCCTTATCTGCAAGAGCCTTTTCTATGGCATCCGCTATCTCAGTTGGTGTGATCCCCAACTTTTCCAGTGTCTGGTCCGGCAGATAAAGGTGATCTGGCCCAAGATGCATCAAACGCGCTCCGAAAGGGCCCAATCCCAGTACATCTCGCGCACACGCCGCGCGACTGGCCCCATCTGATAATTCACACCGTCAAACTCTGTCACAGGTGTCACCTTCGACATATTGCCCGACAGGAACACCTCGTCGGCATCGCGCACATCGTCGAAGGTCAGCACTTTTTCGGTCACCGGTGCGCCGTCGGCGGCAAGGTTCGTCATGTGGCGGGCGCGGGTGATCCC
>CAZMRS010000781.1:0-1050 GCA_964568435.1 uncultured Boseongicola sp.
TCTTCGTTCAGTTGAAGCTTAGGTTCATATGTCGTCGAACGAAAGTCGGCGTGGAGAATAGCCAGTGACGCAGCAGCCGTCGCCCTAATCCGCTCGAGTGTCCGCGGGTTGAAACGGCAAGGTGAGTGCTGCCCGCCTGCCCTTTGCATCATCCATCGACATGTCGCGTTTAGCCTCTTCAGCCGATTGAACCCCGCCCCGGACCTTCTTGATTGTCACAATAGCTCAGACAGCATTTGCGCCGCACGCTTGGCACCGTCGGCGGCGACCGGGTGGGGCACGCGCGGAGCGTTCAGTTCGGCGACCATCGCGGCCGCGATGGCATCGGGATCGCTTTCAGCAAAGATCATTTTGCGACCCGCGTTGTAGCGCTCTAATCGACTGGCGACGTGGAAGTTCTGCTCGAAATGGTTCTTCAACGGGAAGTAGAGGAAGGGCGTGCCTGCGGCCGTCAATTCCATGCAGGTGGTCAGGCCGCCTTGAACCAAGGCGAGATCGCAGGCCGCCAAATGCCGATCAAGGTCAGGGACGAAGGCCCGCATCTCGACGCTGTCGGGCACCTCAAACATGTTGGCGTCCAAGCGGGGGCCGGTGACCACGATCATCCGCAACTCAGGAAGACGCGCCTTAGCGATGGGGTAAGCCGCGAGTATGCGTCGAATGAGCGTCGCGCCGACGCCCGAACCGCCGACCGCGACGATGCATGTCAAACGGCCGTCGTCGTACCCATATTCTCCCCGAAGATCGTCCCGCGACCCGAACGCGCTTGGGTGCTGCCCGATGATATAATCGGAGAACTCATAGTGCTTTGGGATCCACTCCCGCATCTGAGGAAGCCCCTCCCCGAAACTGCGGTCCACGATGTCTTCTGGGCCGCCAACGAAGATCGCGCGATCCCGAACAGTTGGGTTGCCTTCCACGTGACCGATCATTTCCGCATTGTAGTCGGTGGTCAGAAACGCCTCACGAGGGCCGTTTTCGGCAAACGGCACCCAGCCCACGAAGTCGGTAAGCCAAGCGATTTGCGCCTGCTTCATGTTGGGGTGTTCG
>CAZMRS010000782.1:0-1050 GCA_964568435.1 uncultured Boseongicola sp.
ACATCGGATCACCGCCATTGCACTCTTCGTCGTCGCCATCGTCCTGGTTGCAGTGGATAACAACCTCGTCACCGACTTTCCAACGCTTCACCTTGTCACCAACCGCCCAAACGATGCCCGACGCATCGGATCCAGCGATGTGATAAGGCTGACCGTGGCCGTCGAACGGGCTGATCGGCTGACCAAGAGCGGCCCAAACACCGTTGTAGTTCACGCCAGCCGCCATCACGAGAACAAGAACCTCATGGCTGTCGATGGCGGGTGTGTCCACCACTTCAAGCTGCATCGCGCTGTCAGGCTCACCGTGCCGCTCGCGCCGAATGGCCCAAGCATGCATCTGCGCTGGCACGTGGCCAAGCGGTGGCATTTCACCCATCTCATAGAGATCTTTGATCGGGGATGTGTAGGTCACTGTTGCAGCCTTCTCGTCCAACGCCATGTCTTGCTTCCTTTAACATATCACGCTGCGTCGCAGAAAGCTGCAACGCCACAACAGGGCGTAGCTGCGCGAAAGTAATTTTGCAAATGATTTTTTATATATTTTGTAATTTTATGTCTTTTTGGATTTCGCCGCTTTCGCGAATTCCTCGATTTCTATGGCTGCACCCGCAGAGAGATGTTGAATCATTGCACTTGCATAAAATGCAGCAATGTCTTCTTCGACGATCTGATACTTGCCGTCGGTCACGGAAAGGAGTTGCCGCAGGACCAGTTCATCCAGCTTTTGGGCCAGAGCCTGCGAATCGTCGCTGGGAATTGAAAAGTCGCTCACACCTTCTGGGCGCTCAGATCGAAGCGGCGCGATAGCCTCTCGCAACTCTTCGACATCCAGCGCTTTGCCCGCACGAATGAGCGCCGTCATAATCAATGGTGTGGACACCAGGGGGACCGATCTACGGATATCGTTTTGAAGGCGATCGCCCAACGACTGAACAAGGTCACCGTTTTCGTCCCCGCCGTCTGCGAGTTCGCTCAACGAAATATGGCGGCCAAAAGCCACTCCGGCCACACCAAAGCGCCCGGCTTTCCCGCGAAAACGCCGCCACAAAT
>CAZMRS010000783.1:0-1050 GCA_964568435.1 uncultured Boseongicola sp.
GACGTCGGTGGTGCCGTTGTAGAACGGGTGAGCAGTCATCAGCCGTCTTTCGATTGCGGGAAGATCGCCGGGTTCGATGCCTTGGAAGGTCATCTTGAATGCCGCGAGTGAATTGGCCTCGGCTGTCTGGCGAGACTCATCGCCGCGCTCGCCCACGCCGACAACTTCCAGTGCAACACCATCGCCCAAAACGAAGCGAAATATACGTTCGGTCCTAGCGCAGTGATACGCACTGGTAATCACAAACAGTCGTCGCGGGTTCAAGGCAAGAGCAAAGAATACGGCGTCGCCGACCGTATCACGCGAGCGATGCAGCCTCAGAATGCGGGTTTCGGGAATGGCATGGTCTCTCGTTGCAGCAATCGCCATCGCGTCAGCAAGCGTCTTGTCAGTGTCATCGCGATAGCCCCAACCCGACGTTACCAGCATTCCGTCTGGGTGATTTCCCAATACATTGGCGGCCTTGGCAAGCCGGCGCGCGGATTCTTCAGTCGGAGACCCGTTGGCGGCCATCTCGTTCGACAGCACGAGCACTACTGTATCAAGTTTCTGGCGGGCGGAATCGGTGGCCATACTAGCGAGCCTCCAAGCCTTTCGTTTCAATGACCTTTTCAATAACTTGCATAGTTCGCGCTGACGCCCCTACATGGCGAAGGGCAAAGCTCTTCGCGTCTTTGGCGAACGCGTCCAGCGCGGACTTGTCCAATTGCAATCGTGTGACGTGATCCCTGATGCTTTCAATGTCGGGCAGGATGCGAACGGCCCCGTCGCGGTCGGCGTCGATTGCCGGGAACGAAATACCGTATATCGAAGGCCCAACAACCACGGGTCGCGCAAGCATAAGCGGCTCGGACACGTTATGGCCGCCCTTGTCGTCGATGGTGCCTCCCACAAAGACCAGATCGGCCATCTGGTACCAAACGTTCATCTCTCCAGTTGAATCGGCGACGAGCACATCGGCATCGGCCGGAATGACACCCTTCCTGTCCTCATCAAGGCACTTGCTGCGCCTCGCAGTCGAGATACCGCATTCTTCAAGCTGCTCCACCA
>CAZMRS010000784.1:0-1047 GCA_964568435.1 uncultured Boseongicola sp.
TGCTGAGTCATCCAATCCGAAAGGAGATGTCTGGTGGGGCGGAACCGGTGATCCCCACCCGCAAGCCGCTGAAGAAGGCTTGACGATGGAATACATATCTCCCATGCGCGGCGAGCTCCATGATTGGGCGATTAGCCAAGCAGAGAGTGCTGGCAATAAAACGATCGGAATCTACTCCGGCGCGCTCGGTTACGGATACAACACTGACCTTCTGGCAGCGAATAACCTGTCTGAACCATCCTGTTGGAAAGACCTTCTCAAGCCGGAGTACAAGGGGCACGTTCAGATGGCGAACCCGAATTCGTCAGGAACCGCTTACACCACTCTTGCCTCAATGGTGCAGATATTCGGGGAAGACGAAGGCTTTGAATTCATGAAAGGCCTTCATGCCAATATCAACCAGTATACCAAGTCTGGTTCGGCTCCGATCAAGGCCGCTGGACGGGGCGAAAACACAATCGGAATTGTGTTCATGCACGACGCCGTCAAGCAGGCAGTTTCCGGTTTCCCTGTGAAGGTTGTGGCTCCATGCGAAGGCACTGGCTACGAAATCGGCTCGATGTCGATCATCGACGGGGCGCGCAACGAAGATGAAGCTAAGGCGTTTTATGACTGGGCGTTGAGCGCAGATGCACAGAATCTTGCTCTTCAGGTAAATGCTTTCCAGGTCCCTTCAAATAAGGGCGCCAATACGTCGGAAAGTGCACCTGATATGTCGACGATCAAGCTGATCGATTACGACTTCAAAAAGTATGGCTCTTCTGACGAGCGCAAGCGCCTCCTCCAGAAATGGGATGAGGAAGTCTCAGTACTGCCTCAGTAATTGGCTGACGAACCCACAAAAACGACCCACCCTGTTCTGATCTTTTGGATCATTGCTGGGTGGGTCGGCTATCTCGTACTACCATGGTACATGGTTGACGGCGGACTTTGGTCGTTTGAATGGCTGATTGATGGGTATCCGTTCGACGACGACTATGCCCCGGCCATTTTTCTGATTGGGCAGGGCGAAAAAACCTGGCTGGCGCCGTTGATTGTGCCTCTCGC
>CAZMRS010000785.1:0-1037 GCA_964568435.1 uncultured Boseongicola sp.
TCTCCAAAGCGACTTGCCCGATGCGCTGTTCACCCGCATCCGAACGCGCAATCAGAAGGTCGTCGCCGTCACCGCCATTCAAAACGTCAGACCCAAATCCGCCGTCGAGCACATCATCCCCTTCGCCGCCCAACAGCACGTCATCACCGTAGCCGCCATGAAGTTCGTCGTCCCCGCCGAGACCTTCGATGATGTCGTCGGCTCCGTTGCCGTGGATCACATCGCGCGCTTCGGTCCCGGTGCCGTCAATCGCCGTTTCCAGACTGTCAGCACCAAGAAAGAACGACGGGTGATAGTCCTCGGCAGGAACCAGCGGAACGTCAGCCGGCGGGTTCGTGAAGTCTTCCTGAGTTTGGTAATACGCGCTTTGGTCAACCGGCAGACCGTCGATCTCGAGCGCCAGCGCCATGCCGCCGCCCGCATCAAAATAAAGCATTTCAAAGCTGTAGAGGCCGCCGTCAAAATCCACGACGCGCGCCGTACCATCTGGCCCTCGTGTCCCTTCGAAGGAGATCAGGTCGACGCCGCCAAGCTTTAGTTCGAACCCATCGTCCGAGATGACCTTGATCTCATGTACGCCGGGCGGGACGTAAATATAGCCCATGAGTGTTAACGCTGACGGACCCATCTCCAGCGTCCCATCGCCAAGAAGTGACGCCGCATCATCACCGATGAACTGCGAAATGCTCGTATCGCTCTTGCCGGAGGCGTAAGCGATTTCGGATGCAATGAATGTCGCGTCGGGATCACCTGCCGCAGCCTCTCGTGCCATGTCGGTGTTCCAAATCTTCGTCCCTGGCACAAATGCCGCCCCGATAAGGCCGGTGCCTTCGCTGGGTACGCCAGTGACGGCATCCACCGCAATCGTGGGGGAAAGCTCTTCAGGTGTATCGGTTGCGGAGGCGTCGAAATAAGCCGTCGTATTCATGTCAATCCTCTCCCGTTTGCGCGAGAGGCTATCGCCGCCTGCGCACCGGTTTTCTTGCTATGAAAATGCACTCAGATGATTGGCTGAACCGGCTGTCGCGACGAACGCG
>CAZMRS010000786.1:0-1035 GCA_964568435.1 uncultured Boseongicola sp.
TTTGACCATTGCTTTTCAAGCTGGATGACAGAGTCATAGTCCCGCTTTTCCAACGCACCTTCAGTCAAGAGGTCCTGTTGGCTCATCGCGTCAAGTCGTTCAGCAACCCAAATTCCACACGGCTCTCTAGCGTTCGTAACCAGCTTGATTAGGCTTTGGCGCTGTCCGCTGTCCAAGAACTGAAGCTCGTCAAAAAGAAGAATTCGATGCGCTCGAACTTCCCTGTTTGCAACCTGCATTTTCGACTTCGCATACCATCTCAAGCTGTCGAGTCTTGTATGCCCACCTTGCAGCTCGTTTGGCTCCCCAAGATCGTCCATGCGATCGTAAAAGTTACGCTCAATATCTGAGGCCCACTCAAATAGTTCCAGACCAGTCGCGGACGCAGGAATAGTTGCGCCTGACTCAGGCTCCCAAGAAACCTGAAGTGCCTCTAAATCGTCTGGATAAAGTCTTCCACTGTGGTCTAGCAGGGAGCGAAGCGTAGCAATTACAATCCTGGAATCCAGAAGTGCCCTGAACAGCCCGTTCCCGCGATCGATTTGAGCCAAATCTTGGTATTCCGTCGAAAAGGAAATCATTGCTCCGAGAAGGTTGACGCCATTTTCATCGACAGCACCGAGGCTGTTCAGCACATCAAATGTCGGCTTCACTTGTTGGTCGTCTCTTAGCGAAACGGCAAGCTCAAGAGGACGGGGGAGCATCATTCTCAGTAGAGTTGTTTTCCCGCCCCCTGGCGCGCTACGGAAGAAAACAAGACCCGAAAACGGGTCTTCCTTGTCGCTTACAACATCCAAGGCACTTGGTCCGAACAGTCGAACAAACTGTTCGTCACTGACCGACCGTTGGGAAGCACGTATGCGGAATGGATTTCTCACTGCTATTCAAACTTCCTGTGACGGCTCACGCGCGGGAACAAACCACGAACATTATGTACATCTTCTGCCCACAAAAGATAGATAGAATTGTTGGGCGTGTTGTGCGAAAGAACGACAGGGAGTCGACATCCCGCATACCCAAACCGCTTAGAATGAT
>CAZMRS010000787.1:0-1033 GCA_964568435.1 uncultured Boseongicola sp.
GTGGTCTTTGAGCGCCCCCATAGCCACAGCCCGATCCCCATTGAATATGGCAACAAAATCAGCTCCTGCATCCTCGAGTGCGCCGGCATCCATCGCGTGGACGCTGCACGCCGGCGACGACGCATACATCAGCGTCAGATGCGCCTCGATCAGTGGTTGGATTCTCGGGTCAGTCGGCTCGCAAGGAACCGCGACGGCGTTTAGTGCGTCCATGCGCCTTTGCGGTCTGTTGCGAAGTTCTCGCCATAGCCGCGCGCGCGCACATTGGGTTTGCGCGGTTTCGGCTCTTGGACAACCGCATCAATTCCATGCTGCTCCGCATAGGCCAGTGCCGCTTCTTTGGTCGCAAAACGCATACGCACCTGGGCTTGCGTGTCATTCGATGACGTCCAGCCCATCAGCGGGTCCACATCACGCCCGGTGGAGTTCACAAACTCTAACACCCATTCCCGCGTCTTTGCCTGCCCCGAGGACATGGCTGATTTCGCTGGCTTGAAGATACGCGCTGACATGATCGGTTCCCTTTTCGTTAGACGATCTATCGCCAAAACGCCGCTTGTTTGCAAGGGAAAGAGCGAGTGAGCGCCGGTCGGGACACGGGGAGCGAGGGGTGGGTAAGGTCGCGCGCCCAACCGGCTGCTCGTCTTGCTGCTTGTAAGCTTACATTTACACTGTAAACGAGTTTTTACAACTCATAATTCTACTTTTGGTTGCATTTCTGCTATCCCTTTGTTTCGCCTCATCTCTCCAATCATGTCAGGAGACTTTGCATCGCGGCACTTCGCACCTTGAACCAGAACAAAAGAAGATCAAATCTGATGGACCGAAAGGAATCACCTATGTCGTCCGAACCGATTCTTCATGCCGCTGCCCCCGACGTCGCCACGCGCGAAAAACTCGAAGGCGGCCACCGCCTTGTGATGCACACCGACTTTCAGCCCGCTGGCGATCAGCCAACGGCGATCAAGGAACTTGCAGGCGGCATCAATGACGGTGAACAGAGCCAGGTTCTGCTCGGCGCAACCGGCACGGG
>CAZMRS010000788.1:0-1030 GCA_964568435.1 uncultured Boseongicola sp.
CTCGGCGACATCGGCTTCGACGGTCTCGACGTAGACGACGTTGCTGAAACCAACCGCGGTGCTGGCGCATCTTCCGGTGTTCTGTATTCGAATACTCTTGGCATGGCGACTGTATACCTGTCCATGAACAAGAACACTGGTGTTGATGACATTGCAGCTGGTGTAAAAGTCGCGGCCGGTGCTGTTACTATCGGTCTTGGCTACGAAGATGCTTCTTCGATTGGTGATACGATCACAGCTATTGACGTTTCTGGCGACCTCGGCGGTCTCGGCTTCGACGTTTACTACGACGACTCCGACCTTGGTGGTAACCACTACGGTACGATCCTTTCGTACGACGCTGGCGCAGCGACACTTCAACTTGGTTATGCAGACGGTGACTCGGTTGCCGACGCAGCTATGGGTATCGGCTTCTCGATGGACCTTGGTGGCGGCGCAGAGCTGGCCGGTGGTGTTGCTGACAACGGCACAAACACCTCTTGGGACCTCGGCATCGGCATGTCCTTCTAATCCAACCTGGATTAGTACCTAATTGGGAAGAGCGGGCCTTGCGCCCGCTCTTTTCTTTTTGGCATGTACAGGCGCGAGCTATTGGAGCGCGGGTATGAGCCTGATCGACATTCAAACACGATTGAAAGATGCCGCTGAGCGGCATGGCCGCGATGCTGAGGACATCACGCTGATCGCTGTCAGCAAGGTGCAACCATACGAACGGGTCGAAGCGGTTCTACGTGAAGGCCATAGGGTGTTTGGCGAAAACCGGGTGCAAGAGGCGCAAGGGAAGTGGCCAGCGTTCAAAGAGGCATTCCCGGGCGTGGAGTTGCATCTGATTGGGCCCTTACAGACAAACAAGGCGCGCGTGGCCTGCGAGTTGTTCGATGTCATCCATACGGTCGACCGTCCCAAGTTGGCGCGTACTTTGGCGAGATTGGCCGACGAGTTGGGTCTCTGTCCGGATGTGTTTGTTCAGGTCAACACGGGTGATGAGTCTCAGAAGGCGGGCGTTTCAGTGGACGAGGCGGACGCATTG
>CAZMRS010000789.1:0-1029 GCA_964568435.1 uncultured Boseongicola sp.
ACGGCTTCTGCCTCGGCCTCGGTCAGAACCCCGCGGGCAAGATCGCGGTTAACCTCGGCGAGCTGGTCCCTGTAGACAGCGATATCGGATTTGGTGGCGGTCATATCGGCAAGCCGGGCAGCGCGCATGGCTCCTACGAGAAGCGCTGCGACGGCCACTGCGATGGCACCGGAGATCACCCAAAAGATCATGCCTCTCATTTAAGGTGCGCGGGCACGGATCGAAAGGCATATTCGAACGCAGATGAGTGCGGCATTTCGGGGCAATTTCGGCCGCGTGTCGCGAAACCGACAAGGCGTGCCGTTTGTCGTCTTCACTTCTGCGCGTTTTTTTCCCAAGAAAGAGCAGGGAACGGCGTGATGGCCGGCTTTGAACAGGTGATGGTGTCCATGGCTCGATATTCAGTCTTTGCAGTCGCTCGCGAGGCGTTTCGCAACCATCAGGGATGGACGCGCGCCTGGGCGTCGCCAGAGCCGAAGCGCAAGTACGATGTTATCATCATCGGCGCTGGCGGGCATGGGCTGGCGACGGCGTATTATCTGGGCAAGAACCACGGCATCACGAATGTCGCGATCCTTGAGAAGGGCTGGCTTGGCGGTGGGAATACCGGGCGGAACACGACGATTATTCGTTCCAACTACCTGCAGGATCCGTCAGCGGCGATCTATGAGAAGTCGCGTTCGCTTTACGAGGACCTGAGCCAGGATCTGAACTACAACGTTATGTTCTCACCGCGTGGTGTGATGATGTTGGCGCAGACCGAGCATGAGGTGCGAGGGTATCAGCGCACCGCACATGCCAATGCTCTGCAAGGTGTGTCGACGGAATACATCGGGCCGGAGCGGGTCAAACAACTATGCCCGATCATGGAAATCCGCGGACCACGCTATCCGGTCCTTGGTGCGCTGTGGCAGCCGCGAGGTGGCACGGCGCGGCACGATGCGGTGGCTTGGGGGTATGCGCGGAAGTGTTCGGAAATGGGCATGGATGTGATCCAGAAGTGCGAGGTCACAGGTGTGCGGTCTGAGG
>CAZMRS010000790.1:0-1028 GCA_964568435.1 uncultured Boseongicola sp.
GGTATCGCCGATCTTGCCGACCGCCGGGTCGACACACTGAGCGGCGGTCAGCGCCAGCGGGTGGCGATCGCCCGCTGTCTGGCGCAGGAACCGAAACTGATCCTTGCCGACGAACCGGTCTCGAACCTCGATCCGGCGCGCGCCGCCGACATCCTCGGGCTTTTGACCGAGGCTGGGCGGTTGCGCGGCGCGACCACGGTCTTTTCCTCGCACCAGCCCGAACTTGCGCGCCGCTTCGCCGACCGCGTCGTCGGCATGCGCAACGGGCGCGTTCTTTTCGACCTGCCGGCCGAGGCCCTGACCGAGGGCGACGAGGCCGCGCTTTACCGCGACGACGACCCGGCCCCGGCCGCGCGGCTTCAGGTGGTGCGCTGATGGCGGGGCGCGGGATTTCGGGCTTTCTGGCCGGGGCGTTGATCGGGGCGGCTGTTTTGTGGTCGTTCGCGACCACCGAGGTGGAGTTTGGCAGGCTCCTCTCCGCCGGACCCCGGATCGCCGATTTTATCGGCCGGATGCTGCCGCCCGACCCGAGCGTCACCGCCGAGATCGTGAAAGGCAGCGCCGAGACCCTGCGCATCGCCATTCTGGGCACACTCGGCGCGGTGGTCCTGTCGGTGCCGCTTGGCGTGCTGGCATCCGAGACCATGGCGCCGACCACGATCCACCGGCCGCTTCGAAGCCTGCTGGCGGTCATCCGTGCGGTGCCGCTGATCCTCGTGGCGATGCTGATGGTCGGCGCGGTCGGGCTGGGGCCGCTTCCGGGTATCATCGCGGTCGCCTTTCACGCCACGGGCATGCTGGCCAAGTTCTATGCCGAGGCGATCGACGGCGTCGCGCGGCCCCCGATCGCGGCCCTGGAAAGCGCCGGCGCGGGGCCGATCCTGCGCCTGCGATACGCAATCTGGCCGCAGATGGCGCCGGTGGTGGCCCGCGACACGATCTTCCGCTTCGAGCTTAACCTGCGTGAATCGCTCATCCTCGGAATTGTCGGCGCGGGGGGCATCGGGTTCTACATCCAGACCTATGTG
>CAZMRS010000791.1:0-1026 GCA_964568435.1 uncultured Boseongicola sp.
CAATCGTTTCTGCGAGATCGCCGACGATCGGGTAGCTTTCCTCGAAAAGCCAGAGTGGAATGCCGGCCTTTTCCGCGGCCCATTCACGCAGCCGAGTTGTTGTGACCGTGCGTTTGGGTCGACGCCCGGACAACAACGCGATTGTCCAAAGACGATCGGATTCCGACGCGGATTGGAAGTACTCCGAAAGGGCGGCGACCTTTTCGTTGGTGCGGGTCGTCTGATCCAGTGCCGCAAAGAGGAGTGCAAACTCTTTCAATGCAGCGTGCCCACAAAAAACCCGCCCCCGAGTGAGAGGGCGGGAAGATGAATGTGACGGCGGACGACAACCATGACATGGAGTATAGCGCGCCCGCGAAGTCGGTCACATCCTGGAAGTTCGGTTCAGGTAAGCGATCCTGTGGAGCTCGGTTGAGGCATCGATTGACTGAGGAAGGTTCAAAGTGCGTTCCAAGTCATCTCGTGTCAGTCCGACGTCTTTCAGCAGATGATCGTCGAGGTCAGTTAGGGCGTGGAGTTCGCGGCGTTCGCGACGGCTGCGAAGTCTATCCGTCAGCTTGTCGGCCAAGTCTGCAATCGGGTGACGATGGGTGATATAGGCAGAATTATTGTGTGTGAAATCAGACATTTATTCTCTCCTTCTATGTGTTTCGCCGTGTGGCTTCGGCTGCTGAGGAGAATATGAGGGCTGGACTAACTTCAATCAAACGAATAGATTTGATAAGATCATGTAGTTTTTCTGATAGGTCGTTGAGATGAATATTCAGGTTCAGCCGCGCATTCCATTGTTGGATCTCGACTTGCTGCAAACACTTGTCGCAATTGCAGACACAGGAAGCTTTTCGGGTGCTGCGGCAGTGGTGCATCGGACCCCTTCGGCGATTTCAATGCAGGTCAAGAAGATGGAAGAGATGCTGGGGCGTCCCATCTTCGTACGTGACAGCCGCTCGGTTCAGTTCGCTCCCGATTGTCTTTTCCTTTTGGATCACGCGCGGCGGATGTTAGCGTTCAACCGGGATGCTGTTT
>CAZMRS010000792.1:0-1023 GCA_964568435.1 uncultured Boseongicola sp.
AAAGTAAAACGGCAAGGAGTGACCCCTGCCGCTTATCCTGTTGGCCCTTAATTTTAGTCCAGCCACAGACAGTATTGGGTTACTCCATCCCTTCCAGTTCATCAATGAACCCGGAAATCATACTGAGGCCCTTGTCCCAGAACGCCGGTTCGGAGGCGTCCAGGTCGAAGGGTGCGAGAAGCTCTTTGTGGTGTTTGGAGCCACCTGCTCTCAACATCTCTAAGTACTTGGCCTGGAAGTCGGGTGCGCCGTCCTCGTAGGCCGCGTAAAGCGCGTTCACGAGGCCGTCGCCGAACGCATAGGCGTAGACGTAAAACGGTGAGTGGACGAAGTGCGGGATGTAGGCCCAGAAGGTCTCGTAGCCCTCCATGAAGTCGAACGCGGGGCCGAGGCTTTCGCCCTGAACGCTCATCCAGAGCGCGTTGATATCATCGGGCGTGAGTTCACCATTTTGGCGCGCGTCGTGGAGTTTGCATTCGAAATCGTAGAACGCGACCTGGCGGACGACGGTGTTGATCATGTCTTCGACTTTGCCGGCGAGCATGACCTTCTTTTCTGCCGCGCTGGGCGCGTTTTTGAGCAGGCGTCGGAAGGTCAGCATTTCGCCGAAGACGGAAGCTGTTTCGGCGAGCGTCAATGGTGTGGAGGCGAGAAGCTCGCCCTGACCGGCGGCGAGGCGCTGGTGCACGCCGTGACCCAATTCGTGGGCGAGCGTCATTACATCGCGTGGTTTGCCCAAGTAGTTCAGCATCACATAAGGGTGGACATCGGCGACGGTGGGGTGCGCGAACGCTCCGGGGGCTTTGCCGGGTTTCACGGGCGCGTCGATCCAGCCTTTGTCGAAAAAGGGCTCGGCGAGGCGGGCCATTTCGGGGTCGAATTCACCATAAGCCGCGAGCACAGTTTCGCGCGCTTCGTCCCAACCAACCAGACGGTCGCTTTCCATCGGAAGCGGTGCGTTGCGATCCCAGACTTCCATACGGTCAAGACCGAGCCATTTGCGTTTCAGCTCGTAGTAGCGAT
>CAZMRS010000793.1:0-1022 GCA_964568435.1 uncultured Boseongicola sp.
CCTTGGCGCGCACCCGAAGGACCGCCGCGGATTGTTGCGTACTTCCGTCCCCAAGGAGCCATCGCCAACTGGCTTGACTGATTGCGCTCGGGCCAAACAATCCCGGACTGGTTGCGCCTATGCCTTCAGCAATATTAGATCGGCAAAGCGGGAGGGCAGAACATGATCGTTGGATATATTGGAACAGGGGCTATGGGCGCACCTATGGTGGCGCAGCTTTCCAAAGCCTACCCGGGCGAGACATTGGTCTACGATGCCAATCCCGATCTCGCGCAATCCGTAGCCGAAGCCACCGGCGCAAGAGTCTGCGAAAGCATAGTTGAGATAGCGGGTGAGGTGGACGTTCTGTTCACCTGCGTGCCCAACAACGACAGCATACTGCAAGTCTACCTTGGCGAAGACGGCGTTGCCTCGGCCGCGCGTGCGGGCACGATAACCATCGACTGTTCCACTGTAGGTCCTGACGCAACACGCAAAGTGTATGACACCCTGAAAGAGGGTGGCGTCAGCCATCTCGATGCCTCCATGCTCGGTTCTGTCAAGCAAGCGAACGAGGGGACCATCAGCTTTGTCGTGGGCGGAGACGCGGAAGCCTTTGCCAAAGCCGAGCCTGTCCTTGCTGTCTGCGGCCAAATGATCCGCCATTGCGGCCCATCTGGTGCGGGCAATCATATGAAACTCATCCACCAGACCTTGGTCGGTGGCCACGCTGTTGCGGTCGCGGAAGCGATGGGCATGTGTCTTGAAACGGGCGCAGATATCGAAACGTTCTTCGACATCGTGACCCAAGGAACCGGCTTTGCGTATTCTCGGTATTTCGAAAATCGCGTGCCAAGAATGAGAGACGGGGATTTTTCCGCGCTGTTCATGCTCAAATTCCTTTTGAAAGACATTCGCCTTGCGCGCGATATGCTCAGCGATCCAGCAGCCAATTATCCGAATCTAAGCGCAGCAGTGGCAGCGTTTGAGGATAGCGTCGAACAAGGTTGGTCCGATGATGATTTTTCCGCGGTTATGAGACT
>CAZMRS010000794.1:0-485 GCA_964568435.1 uncultured Boseongicola sp.
GAAACCTCCGTCGAACGTGATCCCAAACACAGGCTCTTCGCCCTCGCGGAAATACTCGGCCACAACATCTTCGCCCAATGCGTCGTCAGGCAGCCGTGCCCCGGTAAACCGATCGATCTTGATGAACCGGCCACCCGCCGGAATCTCGAAGCGGCCCGCCCCGTATTTCTCAATCGCCTTTTCCATGAACTTCTGGAACACCGGACCACACATGCCGCCACCAGACGCGCCACTGCCAAGCGGTTTTGGCAAGTCATATCCAATGTAGCACCCAGCTGCGATATTTGACGTGAAACCGACAAACCAGACATCGCGGGCATCGTTTGTTGTACCAGTCTTTCCAGCAGTCGGAACGCCAAGGTTTACCGAGGCCGAAGCCGTGCCACGCTCAACCACGCCGCGCAACATTGACGTCAATTGATACGCAGTTACAGGGTCTATGACCTGCCAACGGTCAGTCTTGATGTCCGGCAATTCGCCGGGTG
>CAZMRS010000794.1:508-1019 GCA_964568435.1 uncultured Boseongicola sp.
CCGAACACTCTTCACACGTTCGGTCATCATGGCGGTAAACTGTCGTGCCCCAACGGTCCTGAACCCGGTCCACCAACGTCGGTTCGACGCGTTCCCCTCCATTCGCAAACATCGAATAGGCGGACACCATACGAAACAGCGTTGTTTCCTGGCTCCCAAGAGCGTTCGCTAGGAACGGGTCCATCTGGTCGTATACGCCAAACCGCTCGCCATAGGCAGCCACCGTGCGCATCCCAACTTCTTCTGCAAGGCGCACGGTCATCAGGTTTCGCGACCGTTCAATCCCGGTGCGCAGCGGAGTCGGCCCGTAGAACTGGTTCGATGCGTTCTTAGGACGCCAAACCTCGCCACCGCCAATATCCACCTCGATAGGCGCGTCGATCAAAATAGTCGCCGGAGAGAACCCGCTATCCAATGCGGCTGCATAGACAAAAGGTTTGAACGAAGACCCGGGCTGTCGCGTTGCCTGCGTTGTGCGGTTAAACACCGAGTGCTGGTACGAAAATCCGCC
>CAZMRS010000795.1:0-731 GCA_964568435.1 uncultured Boseongicola sp.
CCTCGAACGTCACGCCCGATTAACTCGCCTGTTTGATAAGCCCGCCCCGGCGATATGGTCGTCTGTCTGGGCGCAGGAACGATCAGCGCGTGGGCCAACAACCTGCCCGGACGGCTCATAAAACAGGCGAGTTAATCGGGCGTGACCCAGGCTCTCGCACTCATCGGGTACTTTGTGCTCCTTATGACGAGCTTCTTGGCGACGCGCTTTATTGTATTCCAGCGCGGTTGGGCCGGGGCCGTGCTCATCGCTTTTTGTTGCAGCGTTATCGCGATATTTTTCGCGATCGCTCCCCGCTATTTTCCTTGGGTACCCGCCACCTATCTTCTTTCGCTTGCGCTAGCGCAGATGGTCTTGATCGGAGCAGTGCTGGGCATTCCCGCGGGTCTGCTCACGCGTCACAGAAACCGAACAAAGCCACCCCGCAAAAGATGATTGGCCCCGAATTCGCGACAATAAACGCGTAAAAAAATTGTTTCTCGTCAAATTAGAACCGCATTTTAATGGAATGCTGTAAAGGCGTCGAAGTGAAGGCGTTGTGAGTAACGATTTCTGACGAAAGTCGCCTGTACCGGCACCGTGTTTTGGTGTGCGAACAGGAACGACCTAGTCGCTGGTAACGAGTGAGTGTGTCATGAACTTTTTTGAAAAAGCACAGGCGCGCGCAAATGCGCAAGCAATCCTTGGCCTCGAGGGCCACCCGGATGAAGCCGAAATCAAAGCAGCTTACA
>CAZMRS010000795.1:745-1018 GCA_964568435.1 uncultured Boseongicola sp.
TTCGAAAAGCACCCTGACACCGGCAACGGAACGACGGAAGAGTTTACCCGCATTACGGCTGCCTATGCGCTGCTAAAAGAAGACAAGGGATACACCGCAGCCGACCGACTGCGTCCGGCCCCCGAGGACGACGGCGGGACCACCATGCATCCCAGGACCCGACAGCCTGAAGATGTCGACGTCAACGACATCATGTCGCAAAATCCGAGCAACAGCAGCCGCGTCGCTCCACGCCGCCTGCGCACCAAGCTCGCGTCTCGAATTTGCAAAATC
>CAZMRS010000796.1:0-1017 GCA_964568435.1 uncultured Boseongicola sp.
CCTCTCGGGGGGCGGTGGGCAGCCCTCGGGTGGGGCGTTGCCGTCAAAGACTTCTTCGCCGCATTCGTTGATCTGGTGCCAGGCAAAACCGCGTCCATCTGCGTGGACGGCGACGATGCGGTCAATGCCGTAAATGACGTTGGATGTGCCCATGAAGGCGCGCGCGTCGCCGTTAATGAGGGCTTCGCCGATTTCCTCGGCGTTGAAGCAGTCGAACCATCCAGGGGCGTTCAAGGGTTCGGCGTCGTCATAAAGCGCATAGGTTTCGGTCATCATCGCGAGCGACATGGGCGTTGTGAAACAGGCGCGGTAGCGGATCGGCGACGAGTTCGCGTCGATCGCCTGAAAGTCGCTGTACAGGATGGATTCCGGTGCGTTCGACGTGATCGATGTCATCTGCACCATATCGTCGGACGTGGCCTCGATCGTTTCGTAGAAGCCGTATTCCTGCAGGTAATAGACACCTGCCCCGCCGAGAACGCCGGTTGCGATAAGGATTGAGCCGATCACTTTACCGTTCATGCTGCATCCATTCCGAAGCAAATCAGGTTGCCGTCTGGGTCTGTCAGCGTGAGTTCCCGCATGACGTAGACTTTGTATTCCGGGCCTTGTCGTTCAGGCCAGTCGATGGTTTCGGCGAACGTTTCGACGTCATCGACGTGCAGGTAGGCGCGCCAACCGGGGCTCGGTTCTGCGTCGGCTCCGTGCCAACTGTCGACGAAGACTGTGGCGGCATCACGGTGGAAAATGCCGAAACTGGCTGGGTCGCCGCCTTCTTCCCTGACGGAGAAGCCAAGCGTTTTGGTCCAGAACGCTTTGGCGCGCGGATAGTCGGAGACGCGCAGCACTGGGATCGACGAGGTTATCATCAGGCGGCGGCTCCGGCGGCGTCGGTTTGGACGAAAGCGTCGGCGCAGGCTTTGGCGAGCGCACGGACGCGCCCGATATAGGCCTGCCGTTCGGTGACCGAGATCACGCCGCGCGCGTCGAGCAGGTTGAAAAGGTGGCTGGCCGTTG
>CAZMRS010000797.1:0-1012 GCA_964568435.1 uncultured Boseongicola sp.
GAAGTATATGCGACGCCGCATCGATGTCTTCGATGGACGCCGTACCGACATATGCCGAGCGATTTCCTGCAGGCAGGTTCGCCCCATCGACACGCGCCTCAACCGATCCGCCCTGACCTTCTACCAACTCCTTCAACGCGAACGCAGCTTCAACAGGAGCAAGATCGCCAATCAAACCAGCGACCTTCTTGCCGTGCATAGCCGCTGCCGCCGCCTGAATCGCCTCGCCCCAGCTTGCAGCGCGGAGCTTTCCATTTTCGCGGATGTACGGTTTGTCGAGTCGCTGGCGGCGCAAACCGTCCCAAGCGTAGCGCGACTTGTCTGACAGCCATTCCTCATTCACGCCATCGTGGTTGCGTGGCAAGATGCGCATCACCTCACGACCCTTGGTGTCGACGCGAATGCTGGACCCAAGAGCATCCATCACGTCAATCGTCTCGGTCTTCGTCAATTCCCAAGGCCGTGCCGTGAACGCATAAGGTTTGGATGTCAGAGCACCGACGGGGCAAAGATCAACGATGTTGCCCTGCATCTCGCTGTCGAGTGTTTGACCAAGGTATGATGTGATCTCGGCATCTTCGCCGCGTCCCGTCTGACCCAACTCCGGCATGCCTGCGACTTCGGTAATAAAGCGAACGCAGCGCGTGCAAGAGATGCAACGCGTCATCGCCGTGCCAACAAGCGGACCAAGGTCCATGTTGTCCACGGCACGCTTTGGCTCGCGATAGCGTGAGAAGTCGACACCGTAGGCCATCGCTTGATCTTGCAGATCGCATTCGCCGCCTTGGTCACAAATCGGGCAATCCAGCGGGTGGTTGATTAGGAGGAACTCCATCACACCTTCACGCGCCTTCTTCACCATCGGCGACTTTGTCTTCACGACAGGTGGCTGCCCTTCGGGCCCAGGGCGCAAATCCCTGACCTGCATGGCGCATGAGGCCGCAGGTTTCGGGGGACCGCCTACGACTTCAACGAGACACATCCGGCAGTTGCCGGCAATCGACAGTCTTTC
>CAZMRS010000798.1:0-1011 GCA_964568435.1 uncultured Boseongicola sp.
GCAAAAAGGCACAGGAACACGGCGTCCGCACGCTGGAAGTTGAAGTTCAGGGCCCGGGTTCGGGTCGTGAATCGGCTCTGCGCGCATTGGCTGCTGTCGGCTTTAACATCACATCGATCCGTGACGTTACACCGATTGCCCACAATGGCTGCCGCCCGCCGAAGCGCCGCCGCGTCTAAGCGAATTGAATACCTGTCGGGCTTTGGGGTGATCCTTGGCCCGACTTCGTCATTTTGACCCTCGGGGCGTCTGTTGTCTTGGACATGGGCCGCAGACCAGAATTGAGGAGACCCACATGATCCATAAGAACTGGCAAGAACTGATTAAACCGACGCAGCTTGACGTTAAGCCGGGCAATGACCCTGCGCGCAACGCGACGGTGATTGCCGAGCCGCTTGAGCGCGGCTTTGGTCTGACGCTTGGCAACGCGCTGCGTCGTATTCTGATGTCGTCGCTTCAGGGCGCGGCTATCACGAGTGTTCAGATCGACAACGTTCTTCACGAGTTTTCTTCTGTCGCTGGCGTGCGTGAAGACGTCACCGACATCGTCCTGAACCTCAAAGGTGTTGCGATCCGCATGGAAGTTGAGGGACCAAAGCGTCTGTCGATTTCTGCAAAGGGTCCTCAGGTTGTGACCGCTGGTGACATCACCGAGACGGCTGGTATCGAGATCCTCAACAAGGATCACGTTATCTGCCATCTCGACGATGGCGCTGACCTGTTCATCGAGCTGACCGTCAACACTGGCAAAGGTTACGTCGCCGCCGACAAGAACCGTCCGGAAGATGCACCGATTGGCCTGATCCCGGTCGATGCGATCTATTCGCCGGTCAAGAAAGTGTCATACGACGTGCAGCCGACCCGTGAAGGTCAGGTTCTCGACTATGACAAGCTGACGCTGAAGCTGGAAACAGACGGCTCTCTGACGCCGGATGATGCTGTGGCTTACGCGGCTCGCATTCTTCAGGACCAGCTGTCGATCTTCGTGAACTTCGACGAGCCGGAATCGGC